>JANLTQ010000105.1:0-14788 GCA_031363005.1 Acidimicrobiia bacterium
AGCAGCGCGGCTTCGTTGTAGGCGGGGACGACGACTGAGATCACAAGGCCCTCCGGAGGATTCCTCATTTTGCCCGAGAGTGTCCCGCGCGACCGGACACCCACCGCCAAGGTATCGGCCCGTGGCTCGGCGATTCTTCAGTCCGAGTCGCCGAGTGGAGCGACCCAACCGCGGCCACAGCCGACCCAAGCGCGGAACGGGGCCGTCCGGCCCGCTCCGCAGGAGCATCAGGACAACGCCGGTAGGGTGCGCCGACCGACCCGAGAGGAGAGCCCGTGGCCGCCATGCCCGACATCTTGAAGCTCCATGCCGACGGTTCGCCCGACCGGCTCGCGGTGATCGTCGACGCCAGCAGCGGTGCAAACTTCTCGACGACCACCTATGCGGAACTCAACCGGATCGTCAATCGGCTGGCTCACGGCCTGCTCGCCCTCGGCGCCGTCGCGGGCGACCGCATCGTGTGGTGCGGGCCGAACTCACTCGAGACCATCGCGGTCATCCACGCCGCCCGCAAAGTTGGCTTGGTAGCGGTGCCGCTGTCGTACCGCTTCACCGCCGACGAGATGGCCTACGTGATCGACAACTCCGACGCCACCCTGGTGGTGGCCGACGCCGACTACTCGCCGCTCATTGCGTCCGTCCGGGGCCAGATCCCGAAGGTCAAGGCGCTCGTCGGATACTGCGCCACCGTCGAGCAGAAGTCCTTGCCCGACGGCTTCGTGTCGTGGGCCGAATGCACCGACGACCAGTCCGAGGACGAACCGGTTGCGGTCACCGCGTCCGCCGCCGGCGCGCAGATGCTGTACACCTCGGGGACCACCGGTAAGCCCAAGGGTGCACTGCGCACCTCGACCAACGCGCCGGTCGTTCTCGCGCTGCTCGGTGAACTCGGCTTTCAAATGGGCAACGAGGTCCATATCACCACTGGGCCGATGTACCACTCGGGTCCATTGGCGTTCGTCTCGCTGAACCACTCGGCGGGCTCGCCGGTCGTGGTCCTGCGCCGCTTCGATCCTGAGGCATGGATCGACGCCGTGAAGTTGCACAAAGTCACGAACACCTTCTCGGCGCCGACCCAGCTCAAGCGGATCGTCTCACTGCCTGACGACGTGCTGGCACGCGCCGATTGCTCGTCCATGCGGTGTCTGATCGCGAACGCGGCGCCGGTGCCCTACGCGTTGAAGCAGGAAGTGATCACCAAACTCGGCGACGGGTTCCTCTTCGAGGTCTACGGCTCGACCGAGATGGGCATCATCACCGTGCTCCGCCCGGAAGATCAGCTGCGGAAGCCGGGCTCGTGCGGCAAGGCCTACGGCGGCATCGAGTTCCGGATCGTGCGTGACGACGGCACCGAGGCCGATGTCGGCGAGCAGGGCGAGTTGTTCATGTCCACCGGCCTCGCCATGGACGGCTACCACCGCACCGACGAGAAGCTCGCCGAGCACGACGACGGCAAGTGGGCGTCGGTCGGCGACATCGCGTACGTCGACGACGAGGGCTACCTCCATATCTGTGACCGCAAGAAGGACATGATCATCTCGGGTGGCGTGAACATCTACCCGGCCGAGATCGAAGCCGTTCTCCACGGACATCCGGCCATTCTCGACGTCGCCGTGTTCGGTGTCCCGGACGACGAGTGGGGCGAGAGCGTCTACTGCATCGTGCAGGCGAAGCCCGACGTCGCGTTGGACCTTGACGAGCTCAAGGCGTTCGCGCTCGCCAACATGGCCAAGTACAAGGTGCCCCGCGGATGGGAAACACGCGACGAGCTGCCGCGCACGGACGCCGGCAAGTTGCTCAAGCGGGTCCTGCGCGACGAGTACTGGCGCGACCGCGCCCTCTGAGCTCCAGGCGTTCACTGCGTCGTTTGTCGCCCTGACCACCTGAGAGGTGGCGCAAACGACAAACGCCGGAGCCCGGTGCCCAACCCACGGAGCGTCTGTCGCCCTGACCACCTGAGAGGTGGCTCAAACGACAAACGCGAGTTGGCTGAGGTGCTCGCGATACGGTCCCGGGCCGTGCCCACGCTGTCGGAATCCGAATCGAAGACGCTCGTCGCCGCGCACGGGATCCCCGTGCCGGACGAACGGATCGTGCCCGACGCCCGAGCCGCGGTGAATGCAGCAACCGAAATCGGATTCCCCGTCGTCCTCAAGCTCAACGGCGATGCCATCGCCCACAAGACCGAACGCGGCCTCGTGCGGCTGAACGTCGGCGACGCCGCGGCAGTGGAGCAGGCGGCCACCGACCTGCTCGCCGCCGCCACCGACGCCGACGGCCCGGTCAGCCTGCTCGTCGCCCCGATGCTGCGAGGGAATCGTGAACTCATCGCCGGGTTGCATCACGACCCGCAGTTCGGCCCGACGGTGATGCTCGGGGTGGGCGGGATCCTCGCCGAGGCCATTGCCGACGTCGCCTTCCGCCTCGTGCCCCTCACCGCCACCGACGCCGAAGAACTCGTCGACGACCTCCAGACCCAATCGCTGCTCGGAGAGTTTCGCGGTGAACCCGCGGTCGACCGAGCCGCCTTGGTGCAGGTGATCACCGGTCTGGCCCGACTCGCCGAGGCCCGGCCCGACGTCGTGAGTGTGGATCTGAACCCACTCATCGTCGTCGACGGTCGACCGATCGCGGTCGACGCGCTGGTCGAGTTGGCGTCGTGAACATGAACGGAGACGCCACCCGGGCCGAGCAGTTCCGCGCCCTGTTCGAACCGCGTGGAATCGTCGTCGCCGGCGCGTCGAGCCACCCGGGCAAGTTCGGGTTCGTCACGCTCCACAACGTGTTGAGTCAGGGCTACGCCGGGGGAGTGTTCGCCACGAACCGCGATGGCGGAACCATCCTCGGGGTCGACACCGTCCCGAGCATCGACGACCTCCCCATCGACGTGCCGATCGATCTCGTCTTCGTCTGCACCCCGGCCGCCGCGAACATCGAACTGTTGCGCGCGTGCGCGCGTCGTGGCATCAAGGCCGCGTTTGTCACCAGCGCGGGCTACGGCGAAGCGGGAGACGCGGGGCGCGACGCCGAGCGTGAACTGGTCGATCTGGCGAACGAACTCGGGATCCTGCTCGCCGGTCCGAACGGCCAGGGGGTGGTGAGCACGCCGGCGCAACTCTGCGCGCAGATCGTGGCGCCGTACCCACCCACGGGCTCGATCGGTGTCGCGAGTCAGAGCGGCAACTTCGTATCCAGCTTCCTCAACTACTCGGTCCAGACCGGCATCGGCATCAGCCGTGCGGTCAGCGCCGGCAACGCCGCCATGATCACAGTGCCGGACTACCTCGACTTCTACGCCGACGATCCCGCCACCACCGTGGGGCTCGCCTACGTGGAAGGCATCGCCGACGGTCGCGCGTTCTACGACCGCATCCGCACCGTTGCGGACCGCATGCCGCTCGTCCTCCTCAAGGGCGGCGCCACCGCCGGCGGCCAGCGCGCCGCCGCGAGCCACACCGGCGCGCTCGCGAGCGACGACCGGGTCTTCGACGGCATGTGTCGTCAAGCCGGCGCGATCCGCGCCGCCACCGTGGAGGAAGCGTTCGAAGCCGCAGCCACGTTCGCGACCCAGCCGTTGCCGAAGGGTCCCAACGTCGCGGTGATGACGACAGCCGGCGGTTGGGGAGTGGTCACGGCGGACGCGATCACCGCGAGCCGCCAACTCCGCCTCGCACCGATGCCCGCCGATCTCCTTGCCGAGATCGACACGAAACTTCCCCCGCGCTGGAGCCGCAACAACCCGATCGACCTGGCGGGCGGCGAGACCCGGGACACGATCCCCGAGGTGATGGCGATGGTTGCGGGTCACGATGCGATCGACGCCGTCGTGTACCTCGGACTCGGCATTCAGAGCAACCAGGCGCTCCTCATGCGCGAGGGCCGCTTTTATCCGGGCGACGGCCTGGAGCGCATCGTCGACTACCACGAACGCCAGGACACCCGCTTCGCCGAGGCCGCCGCCGAGATCAGCACCACCACCGGAAAACCGATCCTCACGGCGACCGAACTCGCCGTCGCGTTTCCCGACAACGCCGGTCCCCGCGCGGTGCGCGAGAGCGGGCGACTCTGTTATGCGTCGTCCAACCGCGCCGTCACCGCGCTCGGTCATCTGTACCGCTACGCCCAGTTCCGCGCTCGCCGCGGCCGTGCGTAAGCCCGCACACCCATGACCCGACGGTCGCACCGCGAGCGCGGCAGCCTCGTTCGTCGCTACCTCGTGGTGATCCTCACCATCGGCGCGACGGTTGCCATCTCCGGCGCGCTGCGGCAACCGGAGGCCGCGACACCGAGACCGCCCGGGCCGTCACTCGGGACTCCACTGTGGTCGGTTCGGCGCACGCCCCAACCGGTGGCCGATGCCGTCGGCGCCCAGCACCTTCAAACCGCGCTGACCGCAGCCACCGGCGGGAACCGGGCCTGCTTCGAGGTCCGGACCGGCGACACGGTGCTCGCCACCGCCGCGAGCGACACGGCGCTGACTCCTGCGAGCACGATCAAGTTGCTCACTGCGACCGCGGCCCTCGAGGTCCTCGGCCCGGACTTCCACTTCACGACGACCGTCCACAGTTCGGCCGCGCCGCGCAATGGAACCGTCGACCGGCTGTATCTCGTCGGCCACGGCGATCCGCTTCTTGCGAGCCCCGAGCGGATCGCCACGGACCAGCAGGACCCCGAGACCGCCGGGTTGGCAACCACACCGCTCGCCACGCTCGCCGAGCGCATCAAAGCCGCCGGCGTCACATCCATTCCCGGCGGGATCGTCGGCGTCGACAACCGCTACGAATCGAGCCGGTACGCAGCCGACTGGCCGGCGTCCACGCGCGCCGCGATCGGTCCGATCGGCGCGCTCACCGTCAACGACGGCTACGCCGGCGCTGCGGGTTCCGGTGGCGCGGTGCCCGACCCCGCGCTCAACGCCGCCACCGAACTCACTCGGCTCCTCGCAGGAATCGGCGTCACCGCCGGGACACCGACCCGCGGCAACGCCCCCTCCAATGGCGACGCCGTCGCGTCGATCGATTCGCCACCGCTTCCACTCATCCTCACGGAGATGTTGAGCGCGAGCGACAACCTCACCGCCGAGATGTTGATCCGCGAACTCGGGGCCAACGCCGGCGATGGGACCACGGCCACGGGCACCGGCATCGCGCTGGACACGATGAAACGCCTCGCGATCCCCGCAACGGGAATCACCATGGTCGACGGGTCCGGCCTCAGCCAACGTGACGCGGTCCCGTGCGCAACTCTGCAGGCGATCCTGGGGCTCACCAACGATCCGAAATTCGCCTCGATCCGCGACGGTCTCGCCGTCGCCGGTGAACGCGGCACCCTCGCCCCCCGTTTCGTCGGCACGCCGCTCGCCGGCAACCTGCGGGCCAAGACCGGCACGCTGAGCGGTGTGAGCGGTCTGGCCGGTTTCGTCACCAGCGACCGGCTCATGACCTTCTCATTGCTGGTCAACGGCAGCTTCGGCGAGTCAGGCGCGTTCGCGATTCGCGAGGCCATGGCGCGCACGATCGCGAGCTATCCCCAGACCGTGAACGGCGCCGAACTCGACCCTGAACCGAATGTCCCGTTTCAGTCCAGAGCTTGCCCAAGGACGGATTTGGCGTGTTGAATCGACCGGTGGCTGAGAAACCTGCACCGATTCCGCAAGCCGTGGCCGAGCTCTGGGAGCTCGTCGTCGCCTACTTCAAGCAGGAGACCACCGAGCCCCTGAAGAGCCTCGGGCGGGTCGTCGGATTCGGCATCGCGGGTTCGTTGTTGCTCGGGATCGGCGTGGTGTTCGTAGCCCTCGGTGCGCTGCGGTATCTCCAACACGACCTCTCCGACACCTTCGACGGCAACTGGACCTTCGTCCCGTATCTCATCGTGATCGTCCTGCTGCTCGTCACCGCCGGGCTGGTGTTCGCGATCGGGACTCGTGCGAAGAAACCGGTGACGCCCGCAACATCTCCACCGGTGCCGACCACTCCGATCGATCTCTCGAAGGATGTGAACCCGTGAGCCCGTCGAAGGATTCTCCGGTCGGCTCCAAGCCGATCACCCGCGCGGACATCGAGGCGAAGCTGGCCGAGATCGGCGGCGAGGTGGACGAGACCGTCTCGAACTCGAAGCAGATGGTGATCACCGCCGGTGCGGTCGCGGTGGCCGTCGTCATTGCGGCGGTCTTCCTGTTGGGTCGGCGTCGGGGCAAGAAGTTGCGCACGATCGTCGAGATCCGCCGGGTATGAGCACCCTCTCGACGATCGTCACCGGATTCCTGACTGCCCGCGCCAAGAAGCACGGCAAGAGTGCAGTCGGTGTGACCGCCGCGCTGGCGGGATTCCGCATGTTCCGGCGCCTCACGAAACCGTCGACGAAGCCGCTGACCCGCTTCGAAGTGAAGCCGGGCGAGGTCTACGAGATCAGGGGAACTCGTCGCGGCCAGTAGCCTCGACCAGCTTGAACGTCGTCCTGCGCAATCCTCGTCGTACCGTCGTGGTGCCCGGCCCGATGACGGTGGCGGCGCTCCTCACCCGGCTCGAGATCGTGCCCGAGTCGGTCCTGGTCATCAACGGCGACACCCTCGTGACCCACGATGCCCGCCTCGCCGACGACGCCGAGGTCGAGATCCGTCCGGTCATCTCCGGCGGTGCCACGTGAGGGTCCAGCCGTGAAGTGTCGACGCTGCAAGGCCCCCGCGATCATCGATCTGCCGCGTCACAACGCGGCGTTCTGCGCCGACTGTTTTACCCATCAGTGCCGGGAACAGGTCAAGCGCGCGATCCACGAGCACCACATGATCGAGCCGGGGGAGCGCGTCCTCGTCGCGGTCTCGGGCGGCAAGGACTCGTTGGCACTCTGGCATCTGTTGCACGAGATCGGCATCCCCGCCGACGGCCTCTACCTCGGCCTCGGGATCGGTGACTATTCCGACGAGTCGGGCGACTACACGCGTGCGTTCGCGCGCTCGCACGGCCTGCACCTGCACGAGGTCGACCTCCGGTCCCAGTACGGCTACGACATTCCCGGCGCCGCGGAAGTGACCCACCGCGCGCCGTGCGGTGCCTGCGGACTCTCGAAGCGTCACCTGTTCAACCAGGTCGCACTGGACGAGAACTACGACGTCGTCGCCACCGGTCACAACCTCGACGACGAAGCCGCGGTCCTCTTCGGGAACGTCCTGCGGTGGGAGACCGGCTATCTCGGCCGTCAGTTCCCGGTCCTGCCGGCGAGCCCGGGCTTCGCCAAGAAGGTGAAGCCACTCGTTCGCCTCACCGAGCGGGAGATGGCGGCCTACTGCGTCATCCGCGGCATCGACTATCAGGTCGAGGAATGTCCGATGGCGGCCGGTAACCGCCACATCGCGTTCAAGGAAGTTCTGAACCAACTCGAGCAGAAGTCACCGGGCACCAAGGCCGCGTTCACCAGCGGCTTCTGGAGTCGCGGGCACCAGGCGTTTGCGGGTGAGGCGGACGACGAGCGCGCCACGCTCCTTCCCTGCGTCGAATGTGGCGCCCCCACCACCACCGGCGACCGCTGCGCGTTCTGTTCGCTCCGGGCCCGGGCATCCGCCGCCGCGTCCGAGCCGAACATCCCTGTCGAAGTTCCCGTCACCCTGCGATCGGAAGCCTGACCGTGCGCGGACCACTGGCCGTCGGCGAACACGTCCTCCTCGTCGACCGAAAACGGCGGCGCCACATGATCCGACTCGCGGACGGCGGCGAGTTCCACACCCACGCGGGCGTGCTCGATCACGGCCTGATGATCGGCCAGCCCGAGGGCATCACCGTTCGCACGACGCGCGGCGCGGCGCTCCTCGTCATCCGGCCCACGCTCAGCGAGTTCGTGCTCGAGATGCCGCGTGGCGCGCAGGTCATCTACCCGAAGGACCTGGGCCCGATCCTGATGCTCGCCGACATCTTCCCCGGCGCGCGCATCCTCGAATCCGGCGTCGGTTCCGGTGCGCTCACCATGACGCTGTTGCGTGCCATCGGCCCGACCGGTCACATCACCGGCTACGAGATCCGTGACGATTTCGCCGACCGCGCGCGTCGCAACGTCGAAGCCTTCCTCGGCACCGACCTGCCGCTTGACGTTCAGGTGCGCGACGTCTACGAGGGCATCGACGTGCGGGACATCGACCGCGTCATCCTCGATCTCCCGGAGCCCTGGCAGGTCGTCGGTCACGCCGAAGCCGCGCTCGCGCCCGGCGGCATCTTCCTCTCGTACCTTCCGACCATCCTCCAGGTGTCCACGTTGCGGGAACGCCTGGCCGATTCCGCGTTCGGCATGGCCGAGACCATCGAAGTCCTGCACCGTGGCTGGAACGTCGACGGCATGTCCGTGCGGCCGGACCACCGCATGGTCGCCCACACCGGATTTCTCACTGTGGCGCGGTTGCTGACTCCCGCGGGATGAACTCCTTCGACCTCGTCGTGCTGGCGGTGGTCGCGGTCGGAACCATCGTCGGGTTTCGCGTCGGCTTCCTGGTCCGGGTGTTCTCGTGGCTCGGTCTCTCGCTGGGCCTCCTCCTGGGGTTGCGACTCATGCCCCGGGTGGCGCACGCAATGCCCGGCGCGACTCCCGGCGTCCGACTGCTCGCGGTGGCGGCGCTCCTCATGGGACTGGCGCTCGTCGGTCACACCATCGGTCTCGTCGCGAGCGCGGCACTGCGGAACCGACTGGCCCGTTCGAACGCGATCTCCACCCTCGATCGTCTCGGCGGCGGCATCCTGGGCGCGCTCGGCGGCGTGGTGCTGCTGTGGCTTCTCGTTCCGGCGATGCGCTCGACTCCCGGCTGGCCGGCCCGCGCCGCGCGCGATTCGGCGTTGGTAGCCGTGGTGGATCGCTACGCCCCGGACCAACCGAGCGCGGCCCGCGTGCTCGGCCGCATCGTCGGCGAAGCGCCGTATCCGATGGTGAACGGAGACTCGACCGACACCGGACGTCCCCCCACGAACGATGCCGGCCCGCTGGTGGACGCGCGGGACGCACGGAGTGTGGTCCTCGTCGTCGGCGACGCCTGCGGGCTGCGCCTCTCGGGGACCGGCTTCGCGGTGGCGCCCGAGCTCATCGTCACGAACGCGCACGTGGTGGCGGGGGAGAAGCGCACCGAGATCGTGACCGCGGCGGGCCGTCGGCTGGACGCGATCGTGGTCACCTTCGACGGTCGCCACGACATCGCGGTCTTGCGCGTGCGCGGGCTGAACCTCACGCCCCTGCCCTTCGGTCCGACGGTGCCGGGAACGATCGCCACCGTGCTCGGCCATCCCGGTGGCGGCGACCTGCGGGCCACCCCGGCCCGAGTCGACCGTCGCATCGACATACCCCGTACCGACATCACGCGCACCGGCACCATCCAAACGGTGATCGTGGGGCTGGCGGCGCGCCTGATCCCTGGTGACTCCGGCGCGCCGGTCATCGGCGCCGACGGACTCGTGCAGGCGATGGTGTTCGCGGTCGACCCGGCGCGCGATACCACTGCATTCGCGCTGAGCTCGGAGGAGGTCATGCCGTTCGTCACCGCGACCGACACCGCCACTCGCGCGACCTCGACCGGCTCCTGCCTCAACGATTGACGCGCGGCCCGGAGCCGGGCGAGATCAATCGGGCGAGATCAGAACCCGAAGAATTGCGCGACGGTGACCACGAACGCGGACACCGCCAGAACCGAGACCACGATCACGCAGATGAGCGCGAACACTCGGAAGCGCGGACCGTTCACGCCCAACCCGACGGCGCTCGGCCGGTTCGTGAGCACGTAGAGGAACCCGAGGATCACCGGCGTGATGAACCCGTTCAGGACCTGCATGCCGATGAGCAGATCGATCAGGTTCACCGGGATCAAGGCCACCAACGCACCGATGACGACCTGGCCGGTGAACAGACCGAGGAACAGCGGCGCCTCGCGGAACTTGCGGGACACCGAACGTTCCGCACCCACCGCCTCGGCCAACCCGTACGCAGTCGAGAGCGGCACGATCGCGGCGGCGAGCATGGACGCGCCAAGCAAGCCGATGGCGAACAGGGTCTCGGCGCCCGCACCCGCCACCGGTTCCAACGCCTTGGCGGCGTCCGCGGCCGAGGTCAGCGGATGCCCGCTCTTGCCGATCGCCGCACCCGTCGCGATCAGGATCGACAGAAAGATGAACCCGGCGAACAGCGAACCGGCGATGGCGTCGATCCGCTCGTGGCGGTACTCATCAGGCCCGATGCCCCGGTCCGCGACTGCGGCCGCCTGGTACAGCTGCATGTACGGCGTGATCGTCGTTCCGACCAACGCCACCGCGAGCAGCAGAAAGTCGCGGCTGGCGACGAAGTGCGGGACGAAGGTGTCTTTCGCCACGTTCACCCAATCAGGGTTCGAGAGGATCATCGCGATGGGATAGGCGAGGAAGACGAGGGACAACGCGAGGAAGATGCGTTCCGCGCGCCGGTACGAGCCGAGCATCACAATGCTCAGGATCGCCACCGCCGCGACGGGGACGGAGAGGTACTTGGTCACGCCAAAGATCTCAAGAGCTGCGCCGATACCGGCGAACTCGGAGACCACCAGCCCGAGGTTCGCGACGAGCAGACACACCACCGCGAAGGTTCCGAGCCGCAATGAGAACTCTTCGCGCACCAACGACATGAGCCCCTCGCCGCTGTACGCACCGAGCCGTGCCGCCATCTCCTGCACCGCGACCAACGCGGCGATGATCAACACCGCGATGAACATCGTCCGGTACTGGAACTGCGACCCGGCGGACGCATAGGTCGCGATCCCACCGGCGTCGTTGCCGGCGTTCGCGGCGATCAACCCCGGTCCGAGCACCACGAGAATCGCCGCAGGTCGCAAGAAGCGGCGACCGCGTCGAGGCGCGGGCGGAGGCGACGCCGGCCGCGCGCTCATGATCCCGCACTTCCCATGATCTCAGCCTGCTACCCGAAGAGGCGCGGGAAGCGGACCCGACCCCGTTCGGGGACGAGCGCGTCGATCAGGTCGTCGGCGAGGATGCGACCGACGGGGCGTCCTTCCGCGTCCACCACGATGAGCGAGGACCCCCGGGAGTCGATGAACTGCTCGATGACGTCATCGAGCGTCGCCTCGGGCTCCACCGTCGTCGGCGCCGGTGGACCCGCCACTTCGACCACGTGATCGTCACTTGCGGCGACGAGCAATTCGAACAATCCGAGGTCGTGGATGACCCGACCGTCCTCGTCCACGATGATCACCGCGTCGACGTCGGCCTGGTGATCGGCCTCGGCTCGCAAGATGCGGCGCACCTCACCGACGGTCTGCTCGGGCCGGACCAAAACCAGGTTCGTCGTCATGAGACCACCCGCAGTGCCCTCGCGGTAGAGCAAGAGCGCGCGCAACGAGATCGCGGTTTCCTCGGGCATCGCGGCGAGAAGCTCCGCCGCCTCCGCCGGCTCCAGATCGCGCAACGCGTCCACCGCTTCGTCGGGCTCCATACCCGCGAGCAGCTCCGCGGCGCGTTCGGGCTCGGACTCGCGCAGCAACGCGCCCAGGTGATCCGGATCCATTTCCTCGAGGGCATCGGACGCCACTTCGGCATCGAGCTGGGCGAGTAGTTCTTGTCGCTCTTCGCGTCCGAGTTCCTCCAGGAGGTCGGCGAGTTCGGACGGCCGGAGCCGGCGCAGCGCCTGACTCGGCGCGTGCATCTTCATCGGCCCGCGGCGAGCGCCGTTGGGCGTACCGAAGGGCTGGATCGCGGCCCAGTCGATGACCCGATCCGGAGTCGCGCGCAGCCGCCACCGAGTCGGTCCGAGCCGACGCAGCAACGTCTGGAATCCCACGTCCACGCCCACCAAACGGTGGACACCTGAGACTTGCGCCAGGTAGAGGTCGGACGCGCGCACCACACGGACACCGTCCACATCCACCAGCTGGTGATCGACGACGTCGCCGTTCAGCACGACTTCGCCCTCGCGCCGGACGAAGTCCCGCAAGTCGAGGCGCGTCGACGCGAGCACGACCCGATCCGGGGCGATCTCGGCGATCTGGTGGATCGGAACGAACGCGCGGCGGCGACCCACGCGCATCACGAGTCCGGTCACCGGGGGATAGGGCTCACCCTGCCAGCGCACGACGAGATCGACCACCCGGCCGACTTCGGCCCCGCGATGTTCAAAGACTGGACGGCCGACGAGCGCGGCCGTGGAGACGAGCGCGTCCGCGATGGCACGGTTGGTGATGACGCGCTGGGTTCGGTGTTCACGCCGACGACGAATCGCGGCAGCGGTAGGGAGCGTGGGAAGACGAGCCATGACGCACCTCCGGAAATCACGCCGAGTTCTCGGCGCCGAGGCGGGCAAACGAACAGAAGGGCGTCGCCTTCTGCGGGCTCGTCAGATCAAATGCTCTGCGAACCGGCGGGAGACGGCACCGTTGCTACTCGGAGGTTCTTGGGTTCGCATTGGGCTTCTCCTTTCCGGTCGTGCGACCGAAGTCGCGGGCTACTCAGCTTCGATGTAGATGCACTCGCCGGGGCACTCTTCGGCAGATTCGATGGTCGCCTCGAGCATGCCGTCGGGAATGTTGGCGAGACCTTCGGCGCCGCCGGGCTCGCTGTACACCTTGTCGCCCTCTTTGACGTAGGCGAGGCCGTCGTCAAGCAGCGTGAACACGGTGGGCGCGATCTCCTCGCAGAGGCCGTCTCCGGTACACAAGTCCTGATCGATCCAGACCTTCATCTGTGGTCCTCACCTCGTAGTCGGTGTTCGTTCGTGTGGGGGATTGGTAGTGCTGGTGTATCTGAAACCGGTGCGAGGTATCGACCCTTCGGTGTCAACCCGGCTCTGGTTCGAACCGATGGAGCGTACGGTGCTCTTCCCGGATCGGCAATTTACCCCGCGAGCATGAGGAAAAAGCCGATCGTGGGTCCGAGTGCTGGTTAGGGTGCGCGACACCCCCTGTGAGCGGCCATCGGAAGGAATCACATCGTGGCAAACGAGCCCGAACGACGCCTCGCCGAATACGAACAGCAGGTCGGCGAGCTGCTCGAGCAGCAGCGGAGCCTCGACGAGGAGATCGGTCTGCTCCGCCGTCGGCTCCAGGATGCACCCAAGCGCGTGCGGACGCTCGAGGAACGGGTCCTCGAAACCAAGGGCCAACTCGCCAAGGCGGTCTCCCAGAACGAGCGTCTGTCGGCCACTCTCCGCGAGGCTCGTGAGCACATTGCGGCACTGCGCGAAGAGGTCGAGAAGCTCACGATGCCCCCGTCGGGCTACGGCACCCTGCTGGACACCAACGAGGACGGCACCGTCGATGTTTTCACCGCCGGGCGCAAGATGCGGGTCTCGATTCACCCCGAGATCGACACCACCACGCTGAAGCGCGGGCAGGAAGTCGTCCTCAACGAATCGTTGAACGTGGTGCTCGCCCGCGGCGTCGACACCCAAGGCGAAGTCGTGGTGTTCAAAGAACTGCTCGAAGATGGCCGCCGCGCCCTGATCATCGGTCGCGCCGACGAAGAGCGGATCGCCGAACTGTGCGCCGACCTGATCGGTGTGAAGCTGCGCGCCGGCGAGCACGTCTTGGTGGATTCGCGCTCCGGCCTGCTCGTCGAGCGCATCCCTCGGCCCGAGGTCGAAGAACTCGTCCTCGAAGAAGTCCCGGACATCACCTACGAGGACATCGGTGGGCTCGACGATCAGATCGACCAGATCTTCGACGCCGTCGAACTCCCGTACCTCCACGCCGACCTCTTCCACGAGCACGATCTGCAACCGCCGAAGGGCATCCTCCTCTACGGCCCTCCGGGCTGCGGCAAGACCTTGATCGCCAAGGCGGTCGCCAACTCGCTCGCCAAGCGCGTGTCCGAGCGCACCGGGAACGAACGCACGAAGTCGTACTTCCTGAACATCAAGGGCCCGGAGCTGCTCAACAAGTACGTGGGTGAAACCGAGCGCCAGATCCGGCTCATTTTCGAGCGGGCGCGGGAGAAGAGCGAAGAAGGTGTGCCCGTCATCGTCTTCTTCGACGAGATGGATTCGCTGTTCCGCACCCGCGGCACCGGCATCAGCTCGGACATGGAATCCACGATCGTCCCGCAGCTCCTCGCCGAGATCGACGGCGTCGAGGCGTTGAAGAACGTCATCGTCATCGGCGCGTCGAACCGCGAGGATCTCATCGACCCGGCGATCCTGCGTCCCGGCCGACTCGACGTGAAGATCAAGATCGAGCGCCCGAACGAAGACGCGGCCAAGCAGATCTACGCTCGGTACCTCGTACCCACGCTGCCGATCGCCGAAGACGAGACCAAGCACTTCGACGGTGACGCCGCGGCCGCGGTCTCGCACATGATCGACATTGCGGTCGACGCTATGTACGCGACCGACGAAGCCAACCGGTTCCTCGAGGTCACCTACCAGAACGGCGACAAGGAGATCCTGTTCTTCAAGGACTTCTCGTCCGGCGCGATGATCGAGAACGTCGTGCGACGAGCCAAGAAGCTCGCAATCAAGCGCAAGATCGCCGGTGGCACCTACGGCATCTGCACCCAGGACATGCTCGACTCCATCAAGCAGGAGTACCGCGAGCACGAGGATCTGCCGAACACGACGAACCCGGACGACTGGAGCAGGTCGTCGGTGTCGACACCCTTCGGGCCGCCAGCGATGTGGCGCTTGATCGCGAGCTTCTTCGCGCGCCGCACGATGTTCTCGATCATCGCGCCCGACGCGAAGTCCTTGTAGTACAGGACCTCTTTGTCGCCGTTCTGGTAGGTGACCTCGAGGAAGCGGTTGGCGTCGTCGACGCGGTACATCTCTTCGACCGTGGCCTCGATCATCTTCG
>JANLTQ010000114.1:0-2599 GCA_031363005.1 Acidimicrobiia bacterium
CGAACGCTACGGACTGGTCGGGATTCGCGAGCGCGCCGACGCGATCGGCGCGAGAGTTCGCTTCGACAGCGACCTCGGTAACGGAACGACTGTCCTCATCGAAATGGAGACCACCGCATGACCCGAGTTCTTCTCGCCGACGACCATCAGATGTTGCGGCAGGCCGTGCGCCGGGCGCTGGAAGAGTCTGGACTCAACGTGATTGCCGAGGCGGCCGATGGCGGCGAAGCGGTGGAGCTCGTCCAGGCGCTCAGCCCTGATGTGGTCCTGATGGACGTGAGCATGCCGGTGCTCGATGGCATCGAAGCGACTCGCCGGATCAGCGCCGCGGGTTCGCGTGCGCAGATCCTGATGCTGACCATGCACGACGAAGACGCGCTCCGAGCGCGTGCGATCCGCGCCGGTGCGGCGGGATTTCTCACCAAGGATTGTGAGCTCCGAGAGGTCGTGGACGCGGTGCGCGCCGTCGCCTCGGGTGAGCACCTCGTCTCTCCGGAAATCGCGCAGGCGATGTTGGCGCAGTTCCCCGAAGAACCGGTTGCGGACGCTGTGGTCGAAACGACGGGCCCGTTGACGCGCCGAGAAAAGGAAGTACTCCAGGCGGTGGCCGACGGTCGGTCCACCACTGAGATCGGCCGGGAACTCTTCATCAGCGTGAAGACGGTGAAGAATCACCTGGCATCGATCTACGCCAAGCTCGACGCGCGCGACCGCACGCAAGCCGTGATCTCGGGCATGCGCATGGGCATCGTCTCGCTGCGCTGACCCCACTCGTAGGGCGGGCGCAGCGAGACGAACCCCGCGTGAATCAGGCGGTGGCTTCGGGGCTCTCCGCGGATGCTTCGGTGTCGCCCGCGGGCGCCTCAGCGTCAGCGTCAGCCTCAGCTTCGGTTGGCTCAGCGGGTGCCGGTGCGGAATCCTCGGCCGGTGCCGATGCCTCGGTCTCAGGCGCCGCTTCGGCCGCGGGCTCGTCGGAGAGCAAGATGCCTTCGATCGGCAGCAGCGACGGCTCGTCGGTGTCGCCACCGATCGAGTGTGCAGGCTCCGCAACGGCCGGAGCCGGCGGTGCTTCGGGCTTCTCCTCGGGCACGTATTCCGGTCCGATGTAGTTGCCGCCCTCGTCGTACATGTGCTCGCCGAACTGGTCCTGGTACTCGGCGGCCACGACGCCACCTTCGGCAGCCTGCTTGATCGACAGCGAGATGCGCCGACGGTCCAGGTCGATGTCGATGATCTTGACCCACAGCTCCTCGCCGGGGGTGACGACCTGCTCGGGTGCCTCGACGTGGTGCACGGCCATCTCGGAGATGTGGACGAGACCTTCGATACCGTCTCCCACCTGCACGAACGCGCCGAACGGTACAAGTTTCGTGACCCGGCCGTAGACGAGTTCTCCGACCTGGTGGCCGGTGGCGAACTCCTGCCATGGGTCCTGCTGGGTGGCCTTCAACGAGAGCGAAATCCGCTCCCGTGAGAGGTCGACGTCGAGGACCTGGACCGTGACTTCGTCGCCAACGGTGACCACCGAACTCGGGTGATCCACGTGCTTCCACGACAGCTCGGAAACGTGGACGAGTCCGTCCATGCCGCCGAGGTCGACGAAGGCACCGAAGTTGACGACGCTCGACACGACACCGGGCCGGATCTCACCGGGCTTGAGGTTCGTGAGGAACTCGTCGCGCTGCTCGCGCTGGGTCTCTTCCAGGTACGCCCGCCGAGAGAGCACGACGTTGTTGCGGTTCTTGTCGAGCTCGATGATCTTGCACTCGAGCTCCTTGCCGACGAACGGCTGGAGATCCCGAACCCGACGCAGGTCGACGAGCGATGCGGGGAGGAAGCCACGCAGGCCGATGTCGATGATGAGTCCGCCCTTGACGACCTCGATGACCAAGCCCTTGACGATGCCGTCTTCTTCTTTGAGCTTCTCGATGTTGCCCCACGCCCGCTCGTACTGGGCGCGCTTCTTCGACAGGATGAGCTGCCCGTCCTTGTCCTCTTTCTGGAGGACGAGGGCTTCGATGACTTCGCCGAGGCTGACGATCTCGTTCGGGTTGACGTCGTTGCGGATCGACAGTTCCTTCGCAGGAATGACGCCTTCGGACTTGAAGCCGATGTCGAGGAGGACTTCGTCGGCGTCGATCTTGACCACGGTGCCGGTGACCAGGCCACCTTCGTCGAACGACACGAGCGTCGCGTCCACCGCATCGGCGAACGACAGGTCACCCAGGTCGTTGAACACGACGTCATCGGTCGCCTCGAACGGCGCGTCCTCCGCGTCATCGTCGGGCGCATCGGCCGCGGGTGGGTCGGACGCAGGCGGATCGCCGGCGGGAGCGTCGGTCTCGACGTCCGGCTCGGGCAGGTCCGTGATGCTGGGCTCGGGCAGATCGGTAGCGGTGGGGGCAGCCTCGCCGCTGGGCGGGGCTTGGGTGGTCTCAGACACGGAAGTCGGTCTCCTAGAGGGCGGGAACAGTCGGGCGGCGCCAGGTTGGCGACGCGGGTGAACAGGGGTCGTGCGAGGTTGGAACGGAGCGAGGCTAGCGGGCTCGGGCTCCGACAGCGAAAAGTCGGCGCCGGCACGTCGCCCGGGATCGAGGGC
>JANLTQ010000117.1:0-6629 GCA_031363005.1 Acidimicrobiia bacterium
CCGCGTTCGTCGAACGAGCGCTCACCGTCGGTGTCATCGGCGCCAACATCGGCGGCGGGATGCTCCTCTTCGCCAGCCCGATCCTCGGGCTCGGGTTGCTCGGTCTCTCCGCCGCAATCCTCTGGCCGCTCCGGCGACCCGATCGCCGGGTGAACGACTGAAATTGCCCTGCCCGTCGGCGCCGAGCGCTACGCTGTTGCAGATGTTCACAACCGCCTCTTCCCTCCTCCTTCTCATGTAGGCAAGTACCGCGCTGGTACTTGCCGAAGCTCCTGTGCCCCCGGGCCGGGAGCTTCTTTCGTTCCTGGAACCCATTCCCGCTCCAACCCCCGACCACCGACAAGCGAGTCGATATGCCTCCCGAACCCTTCACCCCGAAGCCCATGCCCTTCGAGAAGTACCGCGCGTTCGTGCCCCTCCAGCTGCCCGACCGCACGTGGCCGGACCAGTCCTTCACCAAGGCGCCGCGCTGGTGCGCGGTGGACCTGCGCGACGGCAACCAGGCCCTCATCGACCCGATGGACCCGGTCCGCAAGCGGCGGATGTTCGAGACGCTGGTGGCGATGGGCTTCAAGGAGATCGAGGTCGGCTTCCCGTCCGCGAGTCAGCCCGACTTCGACTTCGTCCGCCTCTTGATCGAAGAGGACCTGATCCCCGACGACGTCACGATCCAGGTCCTCACCCAGTGTCGGGATGAGTTGATCGAACGCACCTACGAGTCCCTGATTGGCGCGCCCCGGGCGATCGTGCACTTCTACAACTCGACGTCAATCTTGCAACGCCGCGTCGTCTTCGGCTTGGACCAGCCCGGCATCACCGAGATCGCCGTCAACGCCGCCAAGATGTGCAAGAAGTTGGAACCAACCCTTCCGGGCACCGACGTCCGTTACGAGTACTCGCCCGAGAGCTACACCGGCACCGAGATCGAATATGCGGTCGAGATTTGTAACGCCGTTGCGGAGGTCATCGAACCGACCGTCGACCGACCGCTGATCATGAACCTGCCGGCGACCGTCGAGATGTACTCACCGAACATCTATGCGGACACGATCGAGTGGTTTCTCCGCACCATCCGCAACCGTGAAGCCGTCGTGCTGTCGTTGCATCCGCACAACGACCGCGGCTGCGGCATCGCGGCGGCCGAGCTCGGCGTCTTGGCCGGCGCCGATCGCGTGGAGGGTTGTCTGTTCGGGAACGGCGAACGCACCGGGAACGTCGACCTCGTCACGTTGGCGATGAACTTGTTCAGCCAGGGCATCGATCCCGAACTCGACATCTCCGACATCGACGCGTTGCGGCGTACCGCGGAATATTGCAATCGGCTGCCGGTGCACGAGCGCCATCCCTACGTCGGCGATCTCGTCTACACGTCGTTCTCGGGGTCGCACCAGGACGCCATCAAGAAGGGTTTCGCGGCGCTCTACTCCGACTCCGAGGCTGCGGGTCGGGGGCGTGACTACGAGGTCTGGGGCGTCCCGTATCTGCCGATCGATCCGGCGCACGTCGGCCGCTCATACGAGGCGGTCATTCGCGTGAACAGTCAGTCCGGCAAGGGCGGCGTCGCGTACATCATGGAAACCGAGCACGGCTTCTCGTTGCCGCGCCGCCTCCAGATCGAGTTCTCCAAGACGATCCAGGGCGTGGTGGAGGACACCGGCACCGAGATCTCTCCGGTCGCCATGTGGGACGAGTTCCAGGCGATGTATCTGCCGATCGATCCTCGGCTGACCTTGCGGTCCCACGAGCTCATCACCCGTGACGACGACCACACCACCATCACCGCCCAGGTGATCATGGACGGCGAGCCGTTCACGCTGAAGGGTGAAGGCAACGGGCCGATCGCGGCGTTCGTCCACGCGGTTCGCGACGTCGTGGGACTGGACCTCGACGTCGTCGACTACCACGAGCACTCGCTCGGCCGGGGTGCGGACGCAACTGCGGTCGCCTACGTCGAGACGCTGGACGAGGCCGGCACCACCCGCTGGGGCATCGGCACCGACCACAACATCATCACTGCGTCGCTCCGCGCCGTGCTCTCCGCCGCCAACCGCGCCCTCGAGGAGTAGTCAGCGCCGATGTTGGCTCGCAGGGAGCAGGTAGAACCAGAACGGCTGCGGTGCTTCCTGCTCCCGCATGACCTGCATCGCGGCGTGCATCAGCGCGCCTGACGCAGTCTGCTGCGCGAACCAGGACTCGGCGGACCGTGCGGCCGGCACGTGGTCCGACAACCCCGCCGCGGCCTGCTCGTAGTACGCGCGGATCGCGAGCGCAGCGGTCAACGGATTGTCGGGGATCTCGGCCTCGCTCCACGGGGTGCCCGCGACGACACGTTCGAACGCAACCAAGGCGGCTTCGACGTCGGCCGGATCGAGCGCCGTGCGCACGCCACCGTCGGCGGCACGGTCGAATGCCGGCCGGAGCCCACGCATCTCGTCGATCGACGCCGGAAGCGCAGGGTTGACTCGTGCGGGCATCGGGCAGGCCAACGGAACGTCGACTTCGTCGATCACGGCCTCGGGAAACTCCGCGAGGGTCGGCTCGGTCGCGGTGTCGAGCAGTGCGAAGGCGGCTTCCAGAACGCGGCGCTGGAACCCGGCGTCACCGGGTTTCCCCAAAGGGCGCCCGAGCGGGAAGTCGCAGTAGAGCGCCCGCGGAATCGGCATACGCGTCGCGACCTCACGCATCGACACCAAGGCGACCGTTGCGAGACCCGCGGATTCGAACACGTATGAGAGCGCACCGACCGTGCGCGTGCACAGCGGTCAGACGGGAGTGAGGAGCACGACGTCGGTGTTCTGATCGCGTAGGAGTTCGGCGGCCTTGGGGCCAGTATCCAGCAAGATGGTGGTGAGATCCTGCTGCGCCCCCATGAAAGAAAGGTGCGCCGGTGCGACGCGGCCGATCACGCCATCGGCGGCAAGCTCCTCGAGCCGGTCGACCGGGTACACCACGTTGCGGTCGATCATGACCCCACTGCGATCGAAGTTCTGACTGTTGTGACTCATGCGGAGATTCGTGGCGCCGTGCGGCAGCACCCGGAACGCCGGATCGAGCAGTCCGAAGGACTCTTCATCGGCGGTATGCAGGCCTGCGGTGGTCACGATGGCCACGCTCGCGTTCGCGAGTTCCGGAGCCCGACTGAAGGGGTGGCCCTGGAGATCGGGGACCGGCAACGTCGCCATCACCGCGCGCATGTCGCGGTCAGCGCTCACGGCTGACGCGTCGAACGGCGCGCCCGACTCAGCACGTCGGACACCGAGGCGCGGGCGCGCTCAATCATCGGCCCTACGCCCTGCGACGCGCCCTCGACGGGACGTTCGGTCATGGCGTTGGAGGATCCCGTCACCGATTCACCGAGCACGTCGACCAGGAAGCTCGTGAGCCGAGCAACGTCTTGGTTCGCCAGCTGGAACGTCGACGCACACGCGCCGTCACGCCAATGGCTCAGCACCACGACGTGGTCAGCTGCATGCCAGGTGGCGCGCAGGCAGGTGTTGCGGGAGTCCACCAGGAGCGTGGTGGGTGCGGCGACGACTTCCGTAGCGGTCATGGGCGCCAGTATGCGCCCAATCGCCCCACGAGACAACCGAACCGCCTACTCCGGCGGGGCAATGTGTCCCGAGTCCACCCCGGCGTCGGACTTGGTCCTGGGCGCGTCGATCCCGAGACTCGCGACGACGTGCGCACCCTGCCAGGTGAGGGTCTGCACCAGCGCCCGGCGCGCGTGATACCCGCCCGATGTTCCCGCGCTCACGAGCCCGATGGGCTTGCGGTAGAACACCGGGTAGACATGCCGACTCTCGGCACGAGATTCCACTGAAACGGTGGAATCTCGTGCCAGGAGTGACCGACTGCGGCGGCCCGGGATCCCAAGAACGGCAGGTCGACGTTTGGTCAGGCGGCGAGGCCGCGTTCGACCCACTCGTTGCGGTTGGTGTCATCGATGACGCCGAGCTTGGTGAGGAAGTCGGTCAGCTTGGCCAGATCGGTGACGATGCGCGCCTGATGCAGTGGGTTGGTGCGAGCAGCCTCGGCACCACCGTCGATCCCGAGTTCCGCGTACACGTCGTCGTTGACCATCAGCTGCGCCACATAGTCGACCGCAAACGGTGCGACCGCCGCGGCTTCGGCTCGTTCGGCTTCGCTCAAGGTGGGCCACGCTTCGGTGAGGTAGGTCTTGGCGAAGCTCACGTGTCGCGCCTCTTCGAGCACGTGCAGCTTGGCGATCTGCCGTGAGACCGGGTGCACCATGTCGTCGCGCATCGTGGCGCGGTTGCACGTGTCCAACAGTTCCTCGACCGCCAGGATGAGCAGGTATCCCATCGCCCGACCACCGGGAAGATCGTCGACGGCATCGAGCCCGCTACCACCGGTGTCCGGGGCGTAGGTGGGCGTGCCAGCCTGGCGGATGTACTCGCCGAACATCGTCGAGTGACGACATTCGTCGGCAACCTCGATCAGGAGGTACCGGTGGGCCGGATCGGTCACCGGCATCTGGGCGAGGTGTCGGAGGACGATCTGCATGAGCTTGTTCTCGAACCAGATCCCGGCGGCACACACCGCGGCACACTCGTGGCGGCTGTAGGTCCTCCGCTCGTGCTCGGTCATGGAATCCCATTGCCGGGTGCCGAACAGCGGCAGCTTCTCGGGCGGGAGGTGGTACTGAGAATCGTCGGCGACTTCGATCGACCAATCGACATCCGTGAAGGGATCGAGGGTCAGACGCTCCGAAGCCGCAATGAGTTGGTTGGCCTTGGTGGCGGTTGCGTTCTGCATGCCTCCACTCTGATCCTGTCAGTGTTCACTGTCAAGGTTTACTTGCAGTGAACACTGTCACAATGACTAGTGTTCACGCATGGCCACCCATCGCCGCCGGACCTCCGTTGAACGAGAAGAGCCCGCTCCCGACGGGGTCGGGCCGCCCGAGGAGGGCGAACTCGGGCTGGACGAACTCGTCGAGCGTTCGGGGGTGAGCGCACGGACGATCCGCTACTACCAGTCCGAGGGCGTCCTCCCTCGTCCGCGCAAGGACGGCCGGGACGCGCGGTATTCCAGTGAACATGTCGATCGGCTGGCCATCATCGCCGAGCTGCAAGAACGCGGACTGAAGTTGGAGGCCATCAAGGAACTCATCGGACGGGATCGGCACCACCGATCCGTCTCGGAGTGGCTCGGAGTCGACGAGGTCCTCCGAGCGAGTTGGGCGGATGACCACGTCGCGGCGATGACCCTGGCCGAGGTGCACACCCTGCTCGGCAAGCATCCGCGTCGCTTGGTCGGCGAGATGGTGGACGCCGGCCTCTTGGCCCGCAACGACGACGGCACCTTCGTCGCACCGAGCCGGGCGCTGCTCGATCTCGCGCTGCGCATGCTTGACGCCGGTGTGAGCATCGACATCGGGACCGAAGCCGCCAACCTGCTCCGCCGCCGGTTGAGCCGCGCCGCCGATGATTTGGTGCGTCTCTTCCAGGAAGAAACGGGCAAATCCTTCGCCGGAAAGGGCCGGCCCGCAGAGCTTGCATCGGCACTCGACGCGCTTCGGCCGATCGCCCAGGATGCGGCCCAACTAATCCTCGCTCAGGAACTGGAGCGCGCCCTCCGGAGTCTGGCTACGAAAACCCAGTCGAGAAAGACCTCCTGACCTTTCCCGTCCGGGCCCGGACCGATTCTGAGAACTGGCCACGTCACCGACCCCTCGCGGGCACCGACCGCTCGTGGTCGTGGGAGAATGTCCGCTGATCATTTTCCGCTCGGCTTTTGCCGCGCTCGTCTCGAAGGACGCTCGATGAACGAAGACACCGGCCACGACCCGACCGTCCCCACCGCGCCGGTCGAAGTGACCGATCCCACCGAGCCGGTGAGCTCGTCGGACCCGACCGAACCGATCCCCACGGCGGCCGAACCCGAGGCTTCAGCCGGTCAGGTGCCACCGAACCTTCCGCCCCGTCCTCCGGTTGGCGAGTCACTCGGGCGCCGATCGATTGCAGTGCCGCTGTGGGCCGCGCTGGCGCTCGTCGCCGTCCTTCTGCTCGGTGTCGGTTTCCTCGGCGGGTACGCCGTCGGTTCCGAAGACGGCGACGGCGATCGCGAAGGTCACCGGTTCTCACACGGAGACACTCGCGACTCTGATGATTCCGGTCGTCAGACCGACGGGAACGGCCGTCGTGGCGCGTTCCCCCAGCCGCCGCGCCGACTCGTACCGCCGACGCTTGCGCCCCGTGGCGGCAACGATGGTCAGGTCCCCAGCCGTCCGCAGCCCGCAAACCCGACCGGAGCGTTCCTCGGCGTGTCGGTGCGGGACTCAACCGACCCCCAAGGCGCCACGGTGATCCAAGTTGGATCGGCCGGGCCGGCGGGCGTCGCCGGATTGAAGGCCAGTGACGTGATCACTGCCGTCGACGGCACACCAATCAAGAGCGCCGCGGCACTCACCGCCTCCATCCGATCGCAGAAGCCGGGCACGAAGATCGTCGTGACGTACTCCCGCGACGGCGCCACTTCCACCGCGGATGTGACGCTCGGAGACCGGGCGCAACTCCGCGCCCAGTAGCCAAGCCGCACCGACCGACCCACGGGAGCGGAATCGAGTTCCGCCGCAACGGCGACGGCAAGCACAGCCGCCAGTGCCG
>JANLTQ010000128.1:0-8557 GCA_031363005.1 Acidimicrobiia bacterium
TCTCGGTGTTGCACTCACCATCGCGGCGGCGGCCGTGGTATCGCCGACCCTCGCGGGTGCGACGACGAGTCCACCGGCTCCGACGAGCGAGACCACCGTTGTACGAACGATCCGCGATTGTGACGATCTCGTCGCTGCCACGCGCGCTCGGGATCGGCGTCACCACCATCATCATCATCATCACCACCACCACGACGATGACGAATGCGGTCCCCCGCCTACCGTGCCGGAAGTGCCCCTCACAGCGCTCCTTCCGCTGACCGGTGCGGGGATCACGGCGGTTGCATTCGTCGTCACCCGTCGGCGTCACCGCCTCATCTCGCCTTGAGGCGGGCCCGACCCGCCGGACGTCGGTGGTCGACGGTCGCGCTCGGCGTCGCGTTGACTGCGAGCGCGCTCGGCTCGGCTTTGGTCAACAGCGCGCCGGCCGCAGCTGCAGAACCGGCGGTCGGTGACCTCCTCGGGGTCGACGCAGGGTCGGGCATCCTGTGGGAGGACGACGCGCAGCGCCAGGCCGACCTCGATGCCATCGCCGCGACGGGTGCGAAATGGTTCAGCGTCGACGTCGACTGGAATTCGGCGCAGAACGCCGGACCGTTCGAGTTCGACTGGCACGTGACGGACCGAGTTGTCCGTGAAGCGCACGCGCGTGGCCTCTCGCTGATCGGCATGGTCGGCTACTCCCCGCCGTGGGCGCGGCCGACCGACTGCCCGGCCGGAACGACTCATTGTCTCCCTCTTCACGTGGAGGACTACGCGCGTTTCGCAAAAGCCGCCGCACTCCGCTACGGCGCGCATGCTTTCGACCCGACCCTGCGCTCCACCATCAGCACATGGCAGATCTGGAACGAACCGAATCACTTTCCGTTCGTGCAGCCGACGGTCGACGTCGCGAAGTACACCGAGCTGTTGCGGTATGCCTACGACGAGATCAAGAAGGTGGACCGGTCCTCGGTGGTACTCGCAGCGGGGACGGCGCCGGCGCCGGACGATCCATCCGGTCGTGACGTCGCGCCGGTGACGTTCCTCGAAGGGATTTACGCCAACGGTGGTGGCGACGCGTTCGACGCGTTTGCGCACCATCCGTATTCGTTTCCGTGTAGTCCCTTGCTCAACCGCAGCTGGAACGCGTTCTTTCAGACCTACTGGCTCCACCAGGTGATGGTCCGCCATGGTGACGGGGATCGCAAGGTTTGGGGCACCGAGGTCGGTGCTCCTACGGGCTCGGATGTCGGGACCTGCGCGGATGCAAACGGTTCGTCGGTCACCGAGGCCGATCAGGCCGATTTCGCGATCGACGCGCTGCGCGGTTGGACCCAGACGTTCGGGAGCTTCACTGGCCCGTTGCTCTGGTTCCAGATCCGTGACGCTGGCTCGGATCCGGCCAATCGGGACGACCACTTCGGTCTGCTCCGGAACGATCGTTCTGCGAAGCCGGCCTATGCCGCGTTCTCGCGGTTCGTCGCGACCGGCGTGGCTCCGCCGCGCGTGCGACCGGGCGTCCCTGACCCGGCGCCGGCTCCGACTCCTGCGCCGGTTCCTGCTCCGGCTCCAAATCCAAATCCTCCACCGTCTCCTGCGCCGGTCCCGACCCCCGTGCCCCGTCCCGATCCGACACCACCCGTCGCGTCGGGTGCCTGCCTTCGGAACGGGTCGACCCGCACGGTGTTCGGCTCACAGCTCGACCGGTTCACGGACTCGATCAACCTGCCGACCACCGTCGACGCGCGGACGGCGACGTGGGCCCAAGTCGATGCATGGCCGATCTCGATCACGGGATCGGGCTCGGTGTGCTGGTCGGGCGGAACCGTCACCGGTACCTACGACACCGATACACCATGGGATGTCTTCCATTCGACGGGCGCGTTCAACATCGCCAACCCGGACTCGGTCGTCGAGGACGTGCGGATCCACAACTACGGCGACGCCATTCGCCTGCGTGCCGGCGCAACCCGCTGGGAAGTGCGCAGCGCGCACGTCTCCTACATTCACGACGACTGTGTCGAGGACGACAAACTCCATTCCGGTGTCGTGACCGACTCACTGTTCGACGGTTGCTACGTGGGCTTCTCCACGCGGCCGACCGCGTCGGACTCGGTCTCGGACGGGCGTGACAACGCGTTCGTTGTCGACGGTTCGCTGATCCGGCTGCGACCGATGCCGACGGTCTACAAAGGAAGTGCTCCGGGCCACGGCGGGTTCTTCAAGTGGGATACCGATGAGGGACGCTCGCCCCGTCTGGTGCTCCGCAACGACGTTTTCCGCGTCGACCAAACACCGAACCACGGCTCACTTGGCCTCCCCGACGGCTACGACGTCGAGTGTTCGGGCAACACGATCGTGTGGCTCGGCAACGGCCCGTTCCCTGAGGCGGCGTCGTGGCGGGCCAAGTGTCCGGACACCCGCATCGTCACCACGAAGTCGGTCTGGGACGAGGCCGTTGCTGGGTGGACTCGCCAACACGCGTGAGTCGAGGCTCGTCGACGAGTCGCAGAGCGGGGTTCTCGGTGTGGTTACGACGCGGTCGGAGCGAGGTGTCGGTCGTTCCACTGCGCCCACTCGGAGGTGAAGTAGCGCAGGCGCACCTTCTTGTACTCCTTGATGGACCAGAGCAGCGTGTACTCGTCGACACCGGTCTCGGTCGCGATGGCGTCGATCGTCGCCTCGCAGTCGCGGGCGCTGCGACCGTGCACCATCGTGAACACGGTGTACGGCCAGTCGTCGTAGGTCGGCCGGCGGTAGCAGTGCGATACCGCAGCGAACTCGGCCATCTGCGGACCGATCTCCTCGAGGTCGTCCTCGGGGACAGCCCACACGCCCATGGCATTGGCCTTGAACCCGGCGGTGCGATGATTCATCACGGCCGCGAATCGGCGCATGAGTTTGCGCTCGGTGAAGGAGTGGAGGATGGCCAGGAGTTCGTCCTCGCTGATCCCCAGTTTCTCGGCCTGGGTTGCGAAGGGGCGCGACTCGAGCGGCAGGTCGTCCTGACACAGCTGAATGACGCGCACTTCGAGTTCGCTCAACACCGGCGCCGGCATGTCGGCCTTGCGCTCCGGACGTTCGTGTTCCAAGACCTCGGCCTTGGCGTTAGCGGCCGTCTTGCCGGTCATGTCGAGTTTCACGCCGATCTTGTACAGCTTCAGCGTCGGCAGCTTGCGGGTGACGCGCGCGCCGGACGCGTGATGCAGCACGTCGAGATGCGCGTCGAAGTCCTCGCCGGGCGGGACGGCGAGCGTGTACCAGAGGTTGTAGTCGTGGTTGCGCTTGTAGTTGTGGCTGACCCCGGGGTGTTCGTTGATGATCTCGGCGGCCGCGTCGACGTGATCGGCGTCGACCTTCGCCGCGATGAGCGCGGAGGTGTAGCCCAGCGCCCGCGTGTCGAAGATCGCCGACAGCTGGCGCAACACGCCTTCGGCCTTGACTGCACGCAGCCGATTGATCACTTCATCTTCGGTGAGTCCGAGCCGTTCCGCGAGGACTGCGTACGGAGCCGCGTCGAGCGGGAATGACCACTGGACCGCATTGAGAAGTTGGGCGTCCGCCTCGGTGATGTCCATCGGGTCAGTCTCGCACCCCATCGGGGAACCCGTCCTACCGTGCACTCGTCCGGGCGCGCGGGCCTCAGACGTAGGCGGGCGTTCGGGGCTCGGTGCGTTGCGGGTCGGCGACGGGTTGGTATTGGACCTTCGGCGGTGCCCGGTCTTGGGGCGGATCGAATGTCCAGCCGCCTCCGGGAGCCCGGGCGAGGGTCCAACCACGATCCAGCATCCGATGATGGCGACGGCAGACGAGCGCGTAGTTGGCGAGATCGCTGAGCCCGCCACCGAAGTACGCCACCACGTGGTGGGCATCGGTCCAGTTCGGCGGATGGGAGCATCCGGGGACCACACAACCACGATCGCGGTGGCGCAGCGCGCGCCGCTGCGCGCGATTGGCGAAGCGGGTGCCGCGGCCCAGGTCGAGGACCTCGGAGTCGGTGAGCACGACCCGCCGAAGCACCGCATCGGTCACCCAGGAGCGGATCCACGCGGGCGGGACCGGTCCGTAGCCATCGACATCGGATCGAACACGCGTGAGGTCGTCGGTCCACTGCCCGCGATACGTGGCTTCGTCGATGGTGATGTCGATGTTCTTTGGCGCGGTTGTTCGACCGTCGAACAGGAGCGCGTACAGCGCCGCGGCGCGACGTTCGGCGAGGGTGCGCGGCGCGTGCTCTCCGTTCTGCGGATCGGGTTCGTCATACGAGTCGATCAGGTTCTGGATCTCGATCCCTGCGGCGGTGTGGAACCAGCCGATGATGCCGAGCCCGCCCGTCGTCGGTGAGAGTGTGAGTTCGTCCCGGGACGCATCGAACGGATCGTCCACCTCACCGATGAGATCATCGACGTTGGACCGCCACGCGGCGGCGCACGTGCGGAAGGCCTCGGGTGCGACCGCCAACGCGGCGTTGACAAGCGCCTCGCCGTGACTCTCGAAGATGTCCTCACGCTTGTGCACGACGCGCGCAATCTGCTCTACGTGCGAGACCGTGGTGGTGCCGGCGGCCAGCGCGTCTGCGAGAGGTTCGGACCGCCGAGTCATCCGGGCAGTCGCAACGAGCCGGGACGCAGCGGCGCGAGTCATCGGCACTCGGTGAGCAATCCAAGCCGTGGCGCTCAAGGCACCGTCCGCCGCATGGTCACCGGCCGCGTCGAACGTAGCAACGGCGCGCACGAGTTCGGCCGAGAGCGCCTCGACCGCCGTGCCCAACTCCACGACCCGGTCTGCGCGCGCAGGCGTGGACCAGTCAGCGCGTGATTCGGCACGCAAAGCCGCCAAGCTCTCTGCGATCCCGGCAAGGGCCGGATCAGTCACGGAGTGGGACGAAGCGAACATCGTTCGCAGTGTGACATGAGGGTGCGACCATGCCTGAAACCCCGTGAAACAATATGAAACCCTATGAAACCCTATGGAATCAGCGGCAGCCGTAGGCGAATGTATGGCTCGTACGCTCGCCATCCCGGTGCTCGCGTGCCGGCCTGGGCTCACTTCCTCGCTGGCCGCTTCGCTCGGTCACAGACCAATGTCCATATTGAACGGCAGCCGCCACCAGTTTCGCTACGGAGCCGACGCGCCTGCCGGTTGCGAAACAGGCTGGTTCAAGGACGTGACCGTGGTACCAGGCGCGGAGGACCAGGGGACCGACGTCGCCGGCGCGGCGTCCAACGTGGCCGCCAGAACCCGAGTGGTCTTCTCGCGCACGACGCTCAGTTTCACCCCACGGCCGGCCGGGCGCCGACGAAGGGCGTAGACCAAGGCCGCGGAGTCAGCGGTTCGATTCCCGTCGATCGCGACGATGCGGTCGTCAACGCGGAGACCGGCTCGTGCGGCGCTCGAATCCGGAGCAACCTCGACCACGGTCGCACCGCCGGCGTCGGCGTCCGCAGCCCGGATGCCCAACGAGCCGTGGCTCGCCCATCCGCGCGCCACGAGTTG
This sequence comes from Acidimicrobiia bacterium, assembly GCA_031363005.1. Taxonomy (GTDB): domain Bacteria; phylum Actinomycetota; class Acidimicrobiia; order IMCC26256; family JAENVU01; genus JAENVU01. The sequence continues at coordinate 5,479 of JANLTQ010000128.1, forward strand.
GGTTGCGACTTCGTTTGCCATGTCGACCGGCGTCGCCGCGCCACTCACGGCCAGGATGCCCACGACGTTGCCGTCCCGGTCGACGAGCGCGCCACCGCGTGCTTCGTCGGCGAGTTGCGTGTTGGTGGCGATCATCCCGGCGTGAACGTTGCCGGTGGGGTCGGGCGTCCACCCGCCCGTCGCAGTGACGACACCACTGGTGACCCAGGTGCCGCTGCTCGCCGTGCGACCGACGGCCGCAACCCAATCGCCCGCACGAAGGTCGTCACCGGCGGCAAGTGCTACCGGTTGCAACGGCAGGGTTGGAACGCGTAGCAGTACCAGTCCGGTGGCAGGATCGCCGCCGACGACGGTGGCCGGATGCCGCCGGCCGTTCGCGACGCAGATCTCGATGGTGGTTCCCGGCGCGGTGCGGGCCGCATCACCGACGACCGCGGTAGTGGTCAAGACCTCGTGGGGACCAATCGCGATGCCCGAACCGCGCGACTCGGCAGTGTCGACGGTGGTGATGACGGCGGCAACACCTGGAACCACCTGCGCGGCGACCTGCGCGGCGTCCTCGGCGGCGGCGGGCCGTACCGGCGGTACCGAGCGGAGCCCTTCACGTTCGAAGACACCGACCACGCCGAGCAGTGCGACCGCGGCAACCGCGCCGATCGTGCCCGCAGCCACCGTGAGGACGAGATCGCGACGCCAGTTTCGAGGCGGGGATGCCGCGGCTGTCGCCTCGGTTCGCGCTGCGGCGAATAGCTCCGAGGGGTGCAGCCAGGTGCGATCCAGCGGATGGGGCGGGGGCCGGGTGCCTTCGTCGTCGTCTTCGAACCCCGGCATTTTCGAGATTCTACCGGCGCTCTCCGCTCGACAATCCGCGGTCCACCAGGGGTATCGCAACTCGTCCTCTCTACACTGTCTGACGTGGTATCCCCGATCGCACCAGACACTCCTGACTGGGTCGGACTGAGTGCCGACTCGTTGCCGGTCGAACTGGCGGTGCGCTGGGCGTCGGTTCCGAACGCCGGCGCAGTGGTCAGCTTCCTCGGCATCGTGCGGGACCACGCCGAAGGACGGGATGGGGTGACGAGCCTCACCTATGAGGCCTACGAGTCCGAAGCCACCACGGTGATGACCGAGATCGTGGCGGAAGCCCGAACGCGCTGGGCCGACCTCGCGCGCGTCGCGCTCCTCCACCGCACGGGCAACATCGCCCTGTCCGGTGCATCAGTTGCGGTCATCGTCTCGAGTCCGCATCGCGCCGACGCGTTCGACGCGGCGCGCTTTTGCATCGACACGCTGAAGGAATCGGTCCCGATCTGGAAACAGGAACACTGGGCCGGCGGCGACGACTGGGGACTCGGTGCCAACGATGTGCGCACCTTGACTCCGAGCGAACGGAGCTGACGGTGGAATTCTTGGGTCTCGCGCTCGGAGTCATCATCATCGGCGTCGCCATCGTGCTGTACCGGCACCGCAGTCCGCGTGGTCTGAATGCCAGCATCGACGACTTTGCCAAACGGCGGGAAGCGTTGGCGCCGGACGCGCCGCCTCGAACACGGGGCCGGCGCACTGGCTAGAGACCTTGCGATCGATCTCGGGACTGCGAACACCCTGGTGTACGCACGCGGCCAAGGGATCATCCTCAACGAACCGACGGTGATCGCCCTCAATAGTCGGTCGAACGATGTGCTGGCCATGGGCCACGAGGCGTGGCAGATGATCGGCCGCACGCCCGGCTACATCGTCGCGGTGCGTCCGCTGCGCGGCGGGGCCATCACCGACTACGAGATCACGCAGCGGATGATCCGGCTGCTATTTCAACGCGCCGGCGTCTCTCGCTTGTCGCGCGCCCGAGTTCTGATCTGCGTGCCGTCGGCCATCACGCACGTCGAGCAGCGGGCGGTCCTGGAAGCGGCTCGTCTCGCCGGCGCAGCATCCACCTACCTGTTGGAACAGCCGATGGCGGCGGCCGTCGGTGCCGGCCTGCCCATCCACGAGCCGCTCGGGAACATGGTTGTGGACATCGGAGGTGGCACGACCGAAGTCGCAGTGATTTCGTTGCGTGGGGTCGTCGCTCTCGAGGCGGTGCGGGTCGGATCGTTCGACATCGACGCCGCGATCCAGGCGTACGTGCGACGCGAGTACGGCATCGCCATCGGTGAACGCACCGCCGAGGAGATCAAGCTCGCGATCGGTTCCGCGTTCCCGACTCCCGATGAATACAAGGCCGAGGTACGTGGTCGCGATCTGATGAGCGGGTTGCCGAAGACCGTGGTGCTGACACCGGAAGAAGTGCGCGAGGCCATCGAAGAACAGGTGCGCGCCATCTGCGACGCGGTGATCGCCGCGCTGTCCCAGACTCCGCCCGAGTTGGCCCATGACCTGATCCTGCACGGCATCCATCTCGTCGGCGGCGGCGGCATGTTGCGCGGTCTGGACCTACGGATCGCGCAAGAGACGAAGCTGCCCGTCCACTTGGTGGATGCACCGCTCGAATGTGTCGTGCTCGGGGCCGGCCGCTGTGTCGAGATCTTCGATCAGGTCGAGGACATGCTCATGCGGGGTCCGCGCCACTCTCACTGACGACCGCGTTGAGCAGGTCTTCGGCGGCCTGACGCGTCTGCCAGTCGGAGTCGGTGAGTGCCGCCTGGAGCGCGGCCTCGATCTCGGGACCGTCGAAGGGTGCGAGCGCCAACACCGCTCGGCGCCGGACCGTGGGCCGGTCGGAGCAGCCGGCGAGAATCGCGGGCACGCCGGCCGGGTCGCCGATCGATCCGAGCGCGGCGACGGCAGACTCGCGCACGAGCGGATCCGTGTGAACCGCAGCCGCCGTCAACGCCCGAACGATTCGGGCGCGTGCGGTATCAGGCCAGGTGACTTCTCCGGCCGCAAAGCATGCGGCGTCGGCGACGAGCTCGTCGGGGTCTGCAATCAACCGCACCAGAATCGAGGGCGCCGGAGCTGCGAGGTGCGGTGTGAGTTCGGCGGCGCGGAGCCGTACGGCTCGATCGGTCGCGCCGGCACCGGAGCGCCACGCGCGCCGGCGGACCGTCTGGTTGGCGCCTCGCACGAGCGCGCCGAGCGC
>JANLTQ010000452.1:0-1706 GCA_031363005.1 Acidimicrobiia bacterium
TCGGGATCCTCGATCCAATACGGGTGATCGAGTCCGAGCGGGACCTCGACCAACCGCCGACGGAATGGCGGCACGAGGTGCAGCCGCGACTCGATGAGGGCGCGAATCTCGTGATAGCCGACCGGGTGAGGAGACGTCGCCGGATCAAAGATCGCCAGCGACGTGACGTGCCCGTACGTGGTCGGTGTCTCCATCCGCAGGAAGCTGCTGTCGAGTCCAGTGAGCTGACGCATGCACAACCTCCGAGTGGCCGACGAACCCATCAGGCTACGGGACGGAGCCTTCCATTGCACCGGTATCCTGTGCGCTGATGCCCAACTTCCGAATCCTCACCCGCGCCGGCGCCGTGGTGGTGCTCGCCATCCTGCCAGTGGCCTGCGCACCCATCTACAACGCAACGTGCAAGAACACCCTCGTCACGTCGAATGTCGGCCCCATCACGGACCCGGCGTTGATCGAGATCTCCGGCATTCACGCCGGCGTACGAAATCCCGGGGTGTGGTGGGTACACAACGACTCCGGCGACACCGCTCGCGTGTTTGCCCTCGACGGCACCGGCGCGGTGCGCGGAACCTTTGCGCTCTCCGGCGCGACCGCCACCGACTGGGAAGACATCGCGATCGTCCCGGGTACTGCGGCCGGCACCGGCACGATGTACCTCGGCGACATCGGCGACAACGCCGCGAACCGCAACGAGATTCAGGTGTATCGAGTGGCCGAGCCGGATGTGCCGAGCACCGGGCCCGCAGCGTCGAGCACGCTCACGGGGGTCGACACCCTGCACCTCACCTACCCCGACGGGGCGCATGACGCCGAGGCGCTCATGGTCGATCCGATCTTCGGCGACTTGGTGATTATTGCGAAGTCACTGGGCGGCGGAACGGTGAACGTCTACCGGGCTCCCGCAAATCTCGCGGCCGGGAGCACGACGGCGATGACGAACGTGGGTCAACTCGTGCTCGGAACCGGTCTGGTCAATGCGGTGACCGCCGCCGATGTGACCCGAGACGGCAGCGCGATCGCGGTGCGGACCTACGGAAAAGTTCTGGTGTTCAACCGCAACGTCACGAAGAGCCTTTGGACCGCGTTCACGAGCACGGCGTGCAATGCCCCGCTGCCGTCAGAAATCCAGGGTGAAGCGGTTGGTTTCCGTGACGACGGACAGGCCCTCGCCACCGTCAGCGAAGGCGCCGGTCAGACGCTCCACCTGTCGACCGTTCCGTAACCGGTTGGGCACAGTCCCAGGCGACGCGGCTTCGCGGCTCGGTCTGCCGCGCGAGTCAGCTCTCGGTCTTGGCCGGAGGCCGCCAGAACACCGCGAGCAGCGCAATCCCGCCGCCGATACCGGCCACGGCCGCAATCGCCAGTCCTTTCCACCCCCAGAGCCAGGTCGAGTTGATGGAATCGTCGATCGACCACTCGCCGGCGCCGATGCCACCAAGTGCGAGGCCGGTCAGGAGCAGCGTGAGCACGTACTCGTAGCCCTCACCGGGCCGGAAGATGAAGAAGCCGTTCTTCAGGTGATTGGTGATGAGCGCCACCAACATCACGCCGACCACTCCCCCGGCCGCCAACGGCGTGAGGAATCCAAAGATCAACATCGCGCCCGCGCCGAGCTCGGTGAGGCTGGCGAGCCACGCGTGGAGGATCCCGGGTTTCATCCCGAGCGACTCGAACCACCCGGCTGTCCCCTTGATCTTCCCGCC
>JANLTQ010000192.1:0-3723 GCA_031363005.1 Acidimicrobiia bacterium
CGCAGCGCCGCCCGGTCGACCTTGCCGGCCGGCAGCGTCGGTAGATGCTCCACGTGCTCGATGCGCTCGGGAGTCTTGAATCTTGCGACCCCCCGGGTAACGAACCACGCTCGACACGTGTCGAGGTCGAACGTCGGGTCGCCGACGACGAACACGCAGACCTGCTCGCCGAGCCGAGCATCGGGGACGGCAACGGCGATTGCCTCGCGCACGGACGGGTGCGCTTCCAGGATCCGCTCGATCTCGGACGCGCTGATGTTCTCGCCGGCGCGGATGATCACGTCCTTCTTGCGGCCGACGATCGTGAGCCACCCGTCGTCGAGCGTGGCGAGATCGCCGGTGTGGAACCAGCCGTTGTTCACCGCAGCGCGCGTCTGTTGGGCGTCGAGATATCCGGCGAAGAGTTCGGGGCCCTGCACCAGGAGCTCGCCGTCGTCGGCGATCCGCAGGGACGCGCCGTCGACGACGCGTCCGTCTGTGTCGCGCGCCCTTGACACTGGATCCGCCACGGTCGACGTGGTGAGCGTCGGGGCCTCCGTGGAACCGTAGGAACGTTTGACGGTCGCGCCGAGTCGAACGGTCGCCTCCTCGACGAACGCGGGGGTGACGCCGGCACCACCGGATGACACGAGTCGCAGTGAGGCCACCCGTGTCGAGTTGAAAGCTGGAGCCCCCATGAGGCCGACGAAGAACGTCGGCGGACCGACCATGAAGGTGATGTGTTCCCGCTCGATGAGGTCCAGCGCAGCTTCGGGATTCCATCGCTCCATCAGGACCACCCGCATGCCCGGGGCCGCGGGCACGAGGACGCCGTTCAGGAGGCCGGAGATGTGCGCGAGGGGCGCGGGCATGAGGACGGCGTCGTCCGGTCCCAAACCGTGGGCGTGCGTCATGGTCCTGGCTTTGTGAACGAGACCTCGATGCGTGTGGAGCACCCCCTTCGGGACGCCTTCGGATCCGCCGGTCCACAGGATTGCGGCAATGTCGGATCCGCGTGCGTGCACCGCGGGATACGCATCGCCGGAGTGCCAGGCGGCGACTTGGGCTTTGACCTCGTCGCTCGCAAGGAACAGTTTGGGATCGAGTGTGCGGACCAGCCGCTCGGTTTCGGCCGTGCCGGCTTGGTGATGGAGCGGCGCGGCGATGGCGCCGAGTTGCCAGCACGCCCGGTAGAGCGCCGGGACTTCCGGCCAGTTTGGCGCCTGCCACGCGACGACGTCACCACGTCTGACGCCCGCTGCGCGCAGGCCGTTGGCAACCTCGGGCTCGGTGCCGACCACGGCCGGCAACGCCGGGACATCCCACGGGCCGCCCGGCGCGCGGTACTGCGTCGCGCGCGGATGCCGATACGTCGGCCGGATCTTCACCGCATCAACGCGGTGCGGACTTCCACGCGTGTCCGCTCGGGGTCGCACCGCGGAGCAGGTTCGTGCCGATGAAGTTCTTCTGGATCTCGACGGTTCCCGCGCCGATGCACAGACCGCGGATGTCTCGATAGACGCGTTCGACGGGATACTCGCGGGAGTACCCGTAGCCGCCGAGCAGCTGGATCGCTTCGTCGCACACGAACTTTGCGGCAAGGTTCGCCGCGGTTTTGGCCATCGCGGTCTCGAGTGGCGGGGGAGTGCCGTGCGGACCGGCGAGATGGACGGCGCGCTTGAGCAACAGTCGGGCGCCTTCGAGTTGCGTCGCCATGTCCGCGATCTTCCATTGGAGGCCTTGCAGGTCGGCGAGCGGGCGGTCGCCGATCACTCGATCGTTCATGTACGTGATCGCGTATTCGAGCGCGCCCTGCGCGGCGCCCACGCACATCGCCGCGTTCCCGCAGCGCTCGTGATTGATGTGTCCGATCAAGGTGCGAAAGGCCTCGTTGGAGGCAGCATCGCCCGCCAGCAACACGTCGCCCGGCTCGATCCGCACGTCGTCGAACGCGAGCTCGGCTTCGCTCGTCGCGCGCAGGCCCATCTTCTCGTGGGTCCCGGCGATGCTGACGCCGTCGGCTTCGAGATCGACGAGAACCGCGCCGATGCCCCTGGTTCCTTCACTGCCGGGGAAACGACACCACACGAGACACACACGAGACTTGTGGCCGCCGGTCACGTAGTTCTTGTACGCGTTGAGTCGGTAGCCGTCGCCGTCGGGAGTGAGCCGCGCCCGCATGTGGCCGACCGCCGATCCCGCCTCGGTCTCGGAGATACCGATGCAGAACAAGGCGTCGCCCGCTGCGGCCATCGGCAGCCACCGCTCCTTCATCGCGTCCGAACCGAGATGTTCGATGGCCCGCGGCGGTCCGTTGAACGTCAGCTGGGCGAGGATCGCGCTCGACACGTCGGCCCGCGCGAGTTCTTCGAGGACGATGGCCGCTTCGATGTCGCCGAGACCCATCCCGCCGTACTGCTCCCCGATGGTGATGCCGAACAGGTCGGCGGCGCGGATGGCATCCCACGAAGCTTGTGGGAACTCCTCGGTCTCGTCGCCGTGTCGGGCCATGGGCGCCAGCGACCGCTCGGCGACGCCGCGAGCGAGCTGACGCAGCGCCTGCTGGTCGTCGGTTTCAGCGAACGGGTCGACTCCGATGGACGGCATCATCCCCCCGCTCTTGGCCTTTCGAGCCGGGCCGCTCGGGCCACGCTCCGCCTGCGCCGATGCGGTTTCGTGGTGTGGTGGGGCGTCGCTCACGGGCGCACGTTACCGGTCCTCGGACTTTCCCCACCCCGACGCCCCAAGACCCAAGCGTTTGTCGTCTCAGGCCGCTGTGGGCGGTTCAGGACGACAATCGCTGGGCAGATGCCCTGGGTCGGGAGCGTCCCGACGGGCACGCGCCTTTTCGACCACGGAGCGGACGAGCCATTCGAGACGGTTCTATGCTCCGGTCTTGGCGGAGTTGGTCATGCAGGGTGGCGTAAAGGTTGGGATTCGTGAAGATGCGACGCGAGGAGACGGGTGAGACTCTCGTCGAGATCCTCGTGTCGTCCACGCTGCTCGGCATCATCGGCATCGGGATCATCGGCTCCATCGCCTCAGTCCTGATCAGTACGGACATCGACCGCAAGGCATCCCAGTCCGAGGTCATCATCAACTCCTTCGCCGCCGCGGTCCAGCGAGCGCCGTTCCAGACCTGTGCTTCGCCGGGTGTTTACGAGGGAGCGTTCACTGCGCCGGATCCGTTCATCGCGACGGTCACCGACGTCACCTTCTGGGACGGGACCAAGCCCACCGTCGTCCCCACCATCTCGCCGCCGCCCCAGCAGTCCTCGGCGCTCAACTTCGGCCCATGCGGTGGCACGGACCACGGCTTGCAGCAGATCAAGCTCGAAGTGACCCGGCGGGGGAGTAGCCGACTCGGGCGGGCCGAGTTGACAATCGTCAAGCGGGACCCGGATGCAGTTTCCTCGCCGGTGAGCGCGCCATGACCCGCCTTCGGAGCGCACTCGCTGCTCCGGACGCGCGCGGCTTCACACTGGTCGAACTGTTGGTCGCGGTCACGCTGCTCGGCATCATCATGGTGGCGATCGGCGCCATGATCACCACCGCGTTCCGGACCACGACGATCGTGAGCGACCGGCTGAACGCCTCGCGCGCACCGAAGCTCGTGTCGACGTACTGGGGGCCTGACGTCCGCGGCGCGAACACGATCAAGCCCGGTGTCGGCGGCTGCGGAGGCGCGGGCGGCACTCCGTTGGTGACCTTCGAATGGGAGAAGCAGCCCGACGTCGGCATGAG
>JANLTQ010000225.1:0-3998 GCA_031363005.1 Acidimicrobiia bacterium
CGAGGGCATTGGCCACACCACACCCGGTGTCGTCGTGGAGATGCACACCCACCTGCACATCGGCACCGAAATACTCGACGACGGCCCGTACGGTTGCTTCCACCTCGTGGGGAAGGCTGCCGCCGTTCGTGTCGCACAACACGAGGCAATCGGCACCCGCCTGGACCGCGCCTTCGAGCACTCGCAGGCTGAACTCTGGATTGCTGCGGTAGCCGTCGAAGAAGTGCTCGGCGTCGAAGTGCACTTGTCGGTTGAGGTCTTTCAAGTACGCGATCGAGTCCGACACCATCAGGACGCCCTCGTCCAACGTGGTGTCGAGCGCTTCGAGGACGTGGTAGTCCCAGCACTTGCCCACGATGCACACCGTGGCGGTGTTGGCGTTGACCAGGTGGGCCAGCGTGTCGTCCGAGTCGACCTTGCCCTTCTTCCGTCGGGTCATCCCGAACGCCACGAGTTCGCTCGTCTCGAGGTGGAGCTCGGTCTGCGCGCGCCGGAAGAGTTCGTCGTCTTTCGGGTTCGCGCCGGGCCAGCCCGCCTCGATGTAGTGCACGCCCAACCAGTCCAGTTGTTCGGCAATCCGCAGCTTGTCGTCGACGGTCAGCGAAATACCTTCGAGCTGGGACCCATCGCGCAAGGTGGTGTCGTAGATCTCGACCCGCTTCGGCAAGGTCATCCGACTGCCTCCCCGCTCATGTTCGCTGCGCTCACGGGCCGCTCGGGCAACGGGCGTGCTTCGAAGGTCGAAGTTTCGCGAATCACTGGGTCCTTGGGCGCACCCCCTCTATTCGTCGACATGCTCACACCAGCTCTTGTATGCATCGGTCTGGCCACGGACGGCCTTCGCGTATTCGTCCGCGATGAGCGTCGTCATCGGGCCCGGACACGGGATGGCTCGGTCGTCGACCGAGTTCACCGCGCTGACTTCCGCCGCGGTTCCACAGACGAAGAGTTCCTCCGCCACGTACAGGTCGCTGCGCGTCAGTTGGTCCACCCGCACCTCGATCCCATGGTCGCGAGCGATGGTCATCACCGAATCCTGGGTGATGCCCTCGAGCGCGCCGGCCGAGATCGGCGGGGTGACCAGCACACCGTTGCGGGCCACGAAGATGTTCTCGCCGGTGCACTCGCTGACGTATCCGTCCAGGTTGAGCATGATCGCTTCGTCGTACCCGGCCTTCAGTGCTTCCACTTTCGCCAGGGACGAGTTCACGTAGTTGCCCGTGGTCTTGGACGCTGGCGGCATGACGTTGTGGTCGTGCCGCGCCCATGAACTGATCTTCATGCGCACACCCTTGGACACCGCGTCGGCACCGAGGTAGGCACCCCACGGCCAACACGCCACCGACACGTCGACCGAACACGGCAGGGTGTTCAGACCCATCTCGCCGTAGCCGTAATACGCGATCGGCCGCAGGTAACAACTCGGCAGGCCCGATGCGCGCACCGTGTCCTTGCACGCGGTCACCAACTCCTCGACCGAGTACGGGATCTCCATCATCAGAATTTTCGCGGAGTTGAACAACCGCTCGATGTGCTCGGTGAGGCGGAAGATCGCCGGTCCTCGGTCGGTCTCGTACGCCCGAATCCCTTCGAACACACCGGTGCCATAGTGAAGCGAGTGGGTCAGGACGTGAATGCGCGCGTCCTCCCACGGGACCAGCGCGCCGTTCATCCAGATCTCGTTGGTGGCTTCGATGGGCATGACTAGATCCTCTCCGCAATCCGGGTACCGATCTCCGCCGTCGTCCCGCTGACGTCGTCGGACGTGGCAATGACTTCGTGAAGACGCGCGGCCGCCGCCGTCTCCCCCAAGAACTCGAGCATCATTCCTGCGCTGATGATCGCAGCGCGCGGATCGGCCGCACCGGTCCCGGCAATGTCCGGCGCGGAGCCGTGGACCGGCTCGAACAGCGACGGTCCCGTGCGGGCCGGATTGAGGTTGCCGGATGCCGCCCGACCGATGCCGCCGCCGATCGCGCCGCCGAGATCGGTGAGGATGTCGCCGAAAAGGTTGTCGGTGACGATGACGTCGTATTTCTCGGGCCGTTGGACGAAGTGGATACACGCGGCATCCACGTGGTCATAGCCGGTCGTGACCTCCGGGTACTCGCTCGCGACCTCATCGAAGGTGCGCTGCCACAGGTCGCCGGCAAACGTGAGCACGTTGGTCTTGTGCACGAGATGAAGGCGATGCGCCGCTCGACCCCGAGCGAGATCGAATGCGTACCGCACGCAGCGTTCAACGCCCATTCGCGTGTTGACCGATCCCTGAGTCGCGATCTCGTGCGGCGTGTCCTTGCGCAGAAATCCGCCTTCGCCGGCGTAGGTGCCTTCGGTGTTCTCGCGCACCACGATCATGTCGACGCCATTGTTCAGCGCGCTCGGGCCGGCGAGGAACGGCCGGTGGTTCACGTAGAGATCAAGCGCAAACCGCATCTTCAGCAACAGTCCGCGCTCGAGGATCCCCGGTGCGACTTCAGGGGTACCGACTGCGCCGAGCAGGATCGCATCCAGGCCGCGCAGCTCGTCGAGCACGGTGTCCGGCAGGATCTCGCCGGTAGCCAGATAGCGGGCACCGCCGAGGTCGTAGTCGACCCGCTGATAGTCGACCCCGGTCGCGTCGACGACCTCGAGCGCGGCCGCGATGACCTCGGGCCCGATGCCGTCACCACCGATGATCCCGATCCGATGACTCATGACGAGAGACTCCTGACAACGAAAAACCGCCCACCGAAGTGGACGGTCGAGAGCGAACGCCGCAGCGGCGTCCGCTTACTGAATGACAGCGATGAACAGCGTGAACATGAGCTGCGAAGGATAGCAGCACCCCTCTCGATTCAGTCGGAGTTACGAGCGACGGAGCCGGCAAGACGGTTGAATATCGGGTCGGCGGGTACCCTCACCGCGATGGAACCCGTCAGACTCTCTCCTTCTGCACATGAACGCCTCGTCGAGGAACTCACTCACCGGAGCGGGCCGGCGCGGTTCGAAATCGCCGAGAAGATCGAACGAGCTCGAGAGCTCGGCGACCTGAAAGAGAACGCCGACTACGACGCGGCCAAGAACGAGCAAGGCCTCAACGAGGCCCGGGTTCGCCAGCTCGAAGCGATGTTGCGCGACGCCGAAATCGTCGCATCGGCGTCCGGCGACGTCGTGGAGGTCGGCACGATCGTCGAGATCCGGATCAGCGGCGACGACGACACCCAGTCGTATCTGATCGGATCCATCGAGGAACGCAACGACGAGTACGACGTGCTGTCGACCAGCTCGCCACTCGGTCAAGCGCTCATCGGTCGGGGCGTCGGCGAGAGCACCACGTACGAGACCCCGAAGAAAGCCCAACTCGGCGTCGAAGTGGTCAGCATCCGCCCGCTCTGAGCGGACGACCCCGACCCGTCCTCTCGCCGACAGGCGGGGATCTCACCGACGAGCCAGGCGACCCAACCGGCCGCGACCACGCGCACCCTCCACGATGACGGATCGGATCGCGTCTTTGCGATCGCGACGGAGCTTGGCGCCGTTGCGGTCAGTCAGTGAGAACCGGTCGATCGCAATCCCGTCCTGGATCTCGAGTTCGGCCGCATGAACGCTCGCGCCGGCGAGCGCAAGACCGGCGGCGATTGTGGCAAGCAGCGCCGGTTGATCGAGGTGCCGTATCTCGCACAGCGTGTACCAAGGCGATCCGGCATCGTCGAACGCGACCGTGGCATCCGAGAGCGCACCGGCTTCCACCCGGCCGCCGAGCACCTGGCCGATCTGTTCGGCGAGATCGGTGTCCGTTGGGATCGAGCCTCCGGGACGCGGCTCGATCTCGAAAGACTCGAGTGCGGCACCGTCACCCCACGTGGCAACCCGGGCGCTCACGACGTCGAGTTCCCGATCGGCAAAGACTTCGGTGACGGCGGCGAGCAATCCGGGCTGGTCACGCGCCACGACGTCGATGACCACGCCGCGGCTGGGATGGCGTTCGATGGCCACCCGGACCTCGCGCCGATCCG
>JANLTQ010000232.1:0-2867 GCA_031363005.1 Acidimicrobiia bacterium
GGGGCTTCGAGTTCCCGCCAGCCGCCGTTCGTGGGCGGCACCCCGCCCTTGCCCCGCAGCCGCATGAGCGCGCCGGCAATCGCGGCCACGCCTACCACCATCAGACCCCGACGAAACGCCCGCATCGCCGGAGCATACCGACAGAGCGTCGCGGAGGGTGGGGCTAGTAAGAATCGAACTTACGACCTCGTCCTTATCAGGGACGCGCTCTAACCGACTGAGCTATAGCCCCGCGAAGCGATGGGACATTACCAACCCGAGCCGTCCGCGAGCCGACCGGAATGGTCAGGCGGTCAGTCGGCCTCGACGAGCGTGACCTCGACGCCGCCGACGAGCTCGGAGAACAGGTTGTACAGCGCAGCGGCGATGACGGTAATGATCGTCATCAGGGCCACGATCACGAGGCCGACCAGCACCGAGCCCAGCAGGATCTGTGAGGCGACGAGGCGGTAGTCCTTGGCGCTCATGATGTCGCCCATGAACTTCTCGAAGTTGTGGATGCCACCGGACGCGTCGAGCAACAACCAAACCACCAGCCCCGCGATGATCATGATCGCCAGACCGGCCAGGTAGAAACACAACGAGACCTTGAGAACCGACCAGAGATCGACCTTGGTCATCTCGACGCGAGATCGCCGCACCGCGGTTTCGGTCTGCGCAACCACCGGCGTCTCGGCCGGCACCGCTACGTCGGAGAGAATCGGCGCGGTCTTGGTCGCCTTGGCCGACTTTCCCGTCACGGTCACCGCCGGATCCATCGCTAGTCGTCCTCTCCCTCGCCGCCCTCGAGGACGGGAGCGACGGCCACCACACTCTCCCCGCTGTTGAGCGCCGCGACTTTGACTCCCGTCGCGTCACGGCCCTGCGAGGAGATGTCGCGAGCGCCGGTACGCATGATATTGCCGACGGAGGAGAAGACGAGGATCTCATCATCAACCTGCACCATGAACGCCGCGATGACCCCGACACGACCCGGCGTCACCTTCATGCCGCGGACGCCCTGGCCACCTCGACCCTGCTTGTTGAACTTGTCGAGTTTCGTGCGCTTTCCGTGTCCGCTCGAGGTCACGAAGAGCATCACTGCCTCGTCTTCCGCGATCGCGCACGAGACCACTGCGTCTTCGGAATTCTTCAACTTCATGCCGCGGACGCCGGCCGCGGCACGGCCCATCGGTCGCACGTCGGATTCGTTGAACCGAATGGTCATCCCGTTGCGCGACACCATGAAGATGTCGTCGTTGCCCGTGGTCTGGATGACCCGGACGAGTTCGTCGTCCGGCTTGAGGTTGATCGCAATCAAACCGGTCCGCAACGACGAGTCGTACTCGGACATCTTCGTCTTCTTGACCTGACCTCGTTGGGTGGCGAAGAAGAGGTACGCGCCGTCCTCGTAGGTGCGCGTGTCGATGACTGCCTGTACCCGTTCTTCGGGTCCAAGCGCGAGCAGGTTGACGATCGCAGTACCGCGCGCCGTGCGTTCTTTCATCGGGATCTCGTGCGCGCGTAGGCGGTACACCCGACCACGGTTGGAGAAGAACAACAGGTAGGAGTGCGCAGTGGTCGTGAGCAGGTGCTCGACGTAGTCCTCGTCCTTGAGGCTCGACCCGCGCACGCCCTTCCCGCCGCGCCCTTGCTTGCGGAACGCGTCGTTCGAGACCGTCTTCACGTACCCCTTGTTCGAGAGCACGACGACGACTTCTTCGTCTTCGATCAGATCGAGGTCCGCGATGTCGCCGGTGTCGAGGGTGATCTGGGTGCGTCGCCCTTCGGGATACGCCTCCCGGACTTCGCCGAGCTCCTCCTTGATGACCTCGAGCTTCCGGGCGTCACTGTCCAGGATCGCTTGCAGTCCCGCGATGCGTTCTTGGAGTTCGGCATGCTCGTCGAGCAGCTTCTGATGCTCGAGCTGCGCCAACCGACGCAGCGGCATCTCGAGAATATGCTGCGCCTGAATCTCACTGAACTCGAACGGTGCCGCCATCAAGCCCTGACGAGCCGAGTCGGTATCCGCGGACGCGCGAATCATGGCGATGATGGCATCGATCGCGTCGAGGGCGCGCAACAAGCCTTCGACAATGTGCGCGCGATCGCGTGCCTTGCGCAACCGGAACTCGGTGCGACGCGTGATGACCACCACTTGGTGCTCGACGTATACCCGCAACGCTTCACGCAGGTTGAGCAAGCGCGGCACGCCGTCGACCAGCGCGAGCATGTGCACCGCAAAGTTCGATTGCATCGGCGTGTGCTTGTACAGCTGGTTCAGGACCACCTGGGAGTTCGCGTCACGTTTGAGCTCGACGACGAGGCGCACCGAGTCACCCGCGGACTCGTTGCGCACGTCCCGGATGCCTTCGATCTTGCGGTCGTTGACGAGCTCCGCGATCTTCGTGCCGATGACCTCGACCGAGGTTTGGTACGGCACCTCGGTGATCACGATGCGTTGTTCGCCCTTGCGGCCTTCGTCGATCTCAGCAACCGCGCGCATCTTGATGGAACCACGACCGGTCCGGTACACGTCCCGTGCGCCCGCCTGTCCGAGAATCAACGCGCCGGTCGGGAAGTCCGGCGCCTTCACGAACTGCATGAGGTCGTCGGGGGTCGCGTCGGGGTGATCGATGAGGTGCAGGGTGGCGTCCACGATCTCGCCCAGGTTGTGCGGCGGAATGTTCGTAGCCATGCCGACGGCGATCCCGCCGCCACCGTTGATCAGGAGGTTTGGGTACCGCGCCGGGAGGACGATCGGCTCTTCGTTGTTGCCGTCGTACGTTTCCTGGAAGTCGACGGTGTCCTCGTCGATCTCACCGAGCAACTGCATCGCCAACGGCGCCAACCGCGCCTCTGTGTTGTGGTTGATGAAGCCGTTCGCA
>JANLTQ010000248.1:0-2668 GCA_031363005.1 Acidimicrobiia bacterium
TTTGCCGTCCGGACGTGCTGGGGTTTACCACTTCAGGACGCCAAAACGGTGAAGCGGCTCAGGAGAACTGGGCCCGGAGTTCGCGTTTGCGGACCTTGCCCATGGGGTCGCGCGGCAACTCGGCGACGAACTCGACGCGGCGGGGCGCCTTGTACCGAACGAGGTGGTCACGGGCGAAGTCGATGACATCGGCCTCACTCAGATCCGCCGACGCCACCACGACCGCGCACACCAGCTCGCCGTACTCGGCGTCGGCGACACCGATCACTGCGACTTCGGAAACGTCGGGGTGGGTCACCAGCACGGCCTCGACCTCGGCCGGATAGACGTTGGCGCCGCCGGTGATGATCATGTCCTTCCGACGGTCGACCACGAAGAGATAGCCGTCGTCGTCGAGATAGCCGAGGTCACCGAGCGTTGCGAGGTCGCCGCGGTAGATCGACTCCGTGAGCGACGCATCGCCGGCGTACCGAAAGCCTCGACCCCAATCGGAGCCGATGTAGACGAGCCCGACCTCACCGGCTGGGAGTTCGTTGCCGTCGTCATCGAAGATGGCAATAGTCGAGTTCGGCGCCGCCCGTCCGACGCTGCCCGGCTTGCGCACCCACTCCTCCGCCGTGATCACGGTCCCCATCGTCTCGGTGCCGCCGTAGGTCTCCCACACCGTGTTGGGCGGGAAGAAGTCCATGACCTCGCGTTTGAGGCTCGGCGCACAGGGCGCGGAACCGTGCAACAGCCTTTTCACACTCGTGACGTCGGCGGCGGCCTTCACCGCATCCGGCGCCGCCATCAATCGGTAGAGGTGCACCGGCGCGCACCAGGCGTAGGTGGCGCGCTCGGCGCGCACTGCGGCGAACCATTCGACCGCT
This sequence comes from Acidimicrobiia bacterium, assembly GCA_031363005.1. GTDB lineage: Bacteria > Actinomycetota > Acidimicrobiia > IMCC26256 > JAENVU01 > JAENVU01. The sequence continues at coordinate 870 of JANLTQ010000248.1, forward strand.
TCGAAGTGGTCCAAGATCACGGTCGTGTGACCGAGCAGGAACGCACTGTGCGGTCCACTGAATCCGGCGAGATGGTGAAACGGTGACGCGGTGATGTTTACCTCGTCCGGCGACTCGAGCCCGTAGTTCACGTAGTGGTTCACGAGCCCATCGGCCGACTGCTGCGCGGGCACATCCGGTCGCAACACCGCTTTCGGCAACCCGGTCGTGCCCGATGTATACGCCCGCAGCGAGACGTAGTCGGGTGCTCGTTCCGGTGCAGCTGCGAGTTCGTCGGCGGTCACGTCGGTCACGGCGCGGGTGAAGCCCGGGAACGCAACGCCATCGAGCAGGAAGCCGACCTCACCGTCGGCACAGAAGTAGTTGCGTTCGTCTGCGGTGGCGCCGGCCGGGATCGGAACGCACTGCGCGCCGAGCCGCGCCGCGCCCAGTGCACCGACAAACCACTCCGGGCAGTTCTCCAACGCGATGCCGAGCCGTGATGCTGGACCGACACCGAGACGGCTGAGGACAACCGCTGCCCGCGCCGCGAGGTCATCGAGTTCGGCGTAGGTGATGCGACGGTCACCGTGGACCATCGCGACCTTGTCGGGTCGGAGCCGGCCGTGCGCCGCAACTCCGAGCCCGTCCATTGCGGTGCCGCTACGCGCCGTAGGCCGGAGTGGGTGCCGGCGCGTCGGTCAGCAATCGCCGTACGACTGCGCCCACTTCGGCGGGCTCCCACCGCGCGCCCTTGTCTTCCCGGGGACCGTGCTGCCACCCGTCGGCGACGGAGATGACGCCACCCTCCACCTCGAAGACCCGGCCGGTCACGCCCGCCGAGTCCGCGGAGCCGAGCCACACGACCAGTGGCGCGATGTTTTCCGGCGCCATCGCGTCGAAGGCATCGTCGCTCGGCGCGGCCATCGTGTCGGCGAAGACCGCCTCGGTCATACGCGTCCGGGCCGCGGGCGCAATGGCGTTGGCCGTCACGCCGTACCGCCCGAGCTCGGCGGCTTCCACCATCGTGAGTCCGGCAATGCCGGCCTTCGCCGCGCTGTACGCGCCCTGACCCACACTGCCCATCAACCCGGCGCCGGACGACGTATTGATCACTCGCCCGTCGACGGCCGTACCGTTCTTCTGCTGCTCCCGCCAGTACGCGGCGGCGAATCGGGTCGGTGCGAAATGACCTTTGAGATGAACTCGGATGACCGCGTCCCACTCTTCCTCGGACGTGCTCACCACCATGCGGTCACGGAGGAACCCGGCGTTGTTCACCAGGACGTCGAGACCACCGAACGTGTCCACCGCGGTCTGCACCAGACGTTGCGCGCCGGCCCAATCGGCCACGTCGTCACCGTTGACCACGGCCTCTCCACCCATCGACCGGATCGCGTCGACAACCTCGCCGGCGGGTCCGCTCGACCCACCAGTGCCATCCGACTCCGCGCCGAGATCGTTGACCACGACCTTCGCACCTTGGCGCGCGAACTCGAGCGCATGACCGCGTCCAATGCCGCGGCCTGCGCCGGTCACGATGACAACTCGGCCTTCACAGATCCCCATAGGCCGAGAACGTAGCCGAGGGGTTCTTCGGTCCTATCGCCCGCAGTCCGCGAGCAGGGCACGAGCGATTGACGCGATGTCGTCACGTTTGACGTCGACGGGCTGCATCGCCCATCCGAACCGATAGCGCCCCGGACCGATGCGGTACTCCGGCAGCGTGTCCGGACCGCAGGACAACGTGCCCAGACCGCGGTGGTGGACGTCGACGTGCAGGGTGACGTGATCGCTCGGCACCAGTTCCGCGGCATGGG
>JANLTQ010000280.1:0-12470 GCA_031363005.1 Acidimicrobiia bacterium
CCAATGGCCGCGCACGCGTCGACGTGCACGAGCACACCGCGCTCGTGTGCGCCGGAGCAGATGTCGGCGACAGGTTGGATCGTTCCGACTTCGTGGTTCGCCAACTGCACCGAGACGAGCGCGGTGCCGGGAACGATCGCGCCGAGGACGTCGGCGGCGGAGAACCGACCGGTCGCGTCAACCCCGACGATGACGGTTTCGATCGGCTCTCGCTCGCACGCGTCGGTGACACTGGAGTGCTCGACTGCGGTGGTGACGATCCGCGTTGCGTCCGGGGTCCGTCGACACGCGCCGAAGATCGCGGCGTTCACGGCTTCGGTGCCCCCGGAAGTGAACACGACTTCGCGCGGTCGAGCGCCGAGGAGCGTCGCCGCCTGCTCACGCGCGGTCTCGATCGCGACGCGCGTCACTCGACCGTCGGAATGCACCCGGCCCGGGTCGGCGTGGTGGTCCCGCAGAAACGGCACCATGGCGTCGAACGCGACCGGTCGGAGCGGCGAGGACGACGCGTGATCCAGGTACACCCGCCCACCGTCGCTCACCAGCGAACCCCTCGCCGTTTTGGCGTCCTGAAGTGCTGTGGGAGCGCGCGTGAGGACGCCAAAACTGGATGGTGGGTCAGACGCGGGCGACGCAGTGGTCGCCGCCGTCGGGGCGGGTGGACTCGAAGTGGGGTTGGGTCTCGCCGTAGAGCCCGGCCATGAGGCCGCGGATCATGCCGCGATCCACCGCGCACACCACGTGGGGATACAGGTTGGCGGCTTCGCCGAAGGGGCAGTGGTCATTCACGATTGTGAGTGACGTGCCGACCGACTCGGTGTGCGCCGCGAACCCGTGGGCGGTGAGCGCGTCCGCGACGACGGCGAGCGCAGCCTTCACGGTGCGGTGGCCGTCAGTCGGTTCGATCCGGGCCGCGAGCCCGCGGCCGTAATCGAACCCGACCTCGTCCGCGAGCGCTTCGGCTTCGTCGACGGGGAGCTTCTCGAGCGCCCGCGCCAGCAAGGTGCCGAGCAGGTTGTCGCGGCGGGGTGGGAAGTTCAGCGAGTGGTCCAGCTCTGAGACCCGGTACTGCTTCGATGGCCGGCCCGCGGCTCGAGTGCCGTCGGCGCGCCCGACGGCGACGATGAGATAGCCGCCTGCGGTCAGCTTCTCGAGGTGGTGGCGAGCCACATTCGGATGGAGATTGAACCGTTCGGCGATCTCTCCCGCGGTGATGCCTTCGGTGGCGTCACGGATGACGAGATAGATGTCTCGGCGGGTCGGACCGCCGAAGGCGGTGGTGACTGCGGTGACGGCCGCGCTGAACTCGTCGGCGTCGAGGGGGAGCGGAGCAGCCATGCCCGGTATTCTACCTACGTCCGTAGTGGAAATGTCCCGTTTCCCCCGTGGCCCAGCGTTGACGGGCCCGTTCCAGGAGTTCGAGTGCCCGGAGAGAATCCGTTCGCCCACGCCCGCACCCGGGTCATCGCCGTCGCGTCCGGAAAAGGCGGCGTGGGGAAATCGTCGGTGACCACCAACCTCGCGGTCACCTTGGCGCGGATGGGCAAGGACGTCTGCGCGATCGACGCCGACGTGTGGGGCTTCTCGATGCCGCGCATGCTCGGCGTGGAGAACGGCCCGGACCTCGACGAGCACAACCAGATGATCCCCCCGTCTGCGCATGGGGTGCGGCTGCTCTCGATGGGGTTCTTCGTCCCGGAGGATCAGGCCGTCATCTGGCGCGGGCCGATGCTGCACAAGGCGTTGGAGCAGTTCCTCACCGACGTCGCCTGGGGTGAGCCGGACTACCTCATCATCGACATGCCCCCCGGTACCGGCGACGTTTCGCTGTCGATGAGCCAGTTCCTCCCGCGCGCCGAGGTCATCATCGTGACCACGCCGCAACCGGCCGCGCAGGCGGTTGCGCAGCGCGCCGCGGCGATGGCCGAGAAGGTGGAGCTCGACGTCGTTGGCGTCGTGGAGAACATGAGTTGGTTCCGCGGTGACGACGGCGTGTCGTACGAGATCTTCGGATCCGGCGGCGGCCAGAAGTTGGCCGACCAGATCGGCGTGCCGCTGCTGGGCCGTATCCCGTTGGTCCCCGCGCTCCGCGAGGGCGGCGACGACGGTCACCCGATCGTCATCACCGACCCCGAGGGCGAAGCGGCCGTGCAGTTTCGCAACATCGCAGAGCAGATCGAAGCCATTGCGCCCCGCCGCATCTACCGCTCGGAACTCAAGCTGATGTAGTCCCGCTATCCTCGGGCGTTTCGCGCAGTTCGAGGGGGGCCAGTGCGGAAGCTCGGGATTCTGGTGGTTGCAGTCGCGGTGGTCGGGCTGGCGCCGTTGAGCGCGTCGACCTCGGGCGGTGCGCCGGCGGGTGGTTCGACCGCGAGTACCGCGCTCGACTGCGCGAACTGGCGGTATGGCGCGGCCGATGAACCCGCGAACCTCCCGGCGGAGTTCGATCGGAACAACTACAAGCGCACGAGTCTGAGAGATCCGGACCTCGCCTCCTCGCCCCACCACCTCTGTGGTCAGAAGGGTGCCGCCGTCGATCTGGCGTGGGGGATCACCAAGGGTCGGCCCGACGTTCGGATCGCGGTATTGGACTCGGGCATCAAGTGGCGCGACGCCAACGCGATGCGCGACCTCGCGGACCGCGCGTACCTGAACCGCGGCGAGGTCACACCGCCGTGCGGAACCCCGAGCGGTGACTGCAACGGCGACGGCCGCTTCTCGATCTCGGACTTCGGCGCGCCTGCCGACCTCAACGGTAACGGACTGGCAGATCCCGAAGACCTGATCCTCAGTCCGACGTACTCGAACGGCGTGGACAACGACTCCAACGGATACGTCGATGACATCTCCGGGTGGGACTTCCTCTTCGGCGACAACGACCCGCTCGACACCGTGAACTACGGCCACGGGACGGGTGAAGCCGAGGACTCGACCGCGGCGGCCAACGGCGTCGGTGACGTGGGGACGTGCCCGCAGTGCACGTTCATCCCCGTGCGCGTCGGCGATTCGTTCATTGCCGACGGTGGTCGATTCGCGGCGGGCGTGCTGTTCGGTCTGGACTCGCAGGTCGCGGTGGTGCAGGAAGCACTCGGCGCAATCAGCAACCCGCGCCAGGCGCAACTGGCCATCGACGCGGCGTATCGGCGCGGCGTGCCGATCATCGCGTCCATGGCCGACGAAGCGTCGAAGCATCCGAACCTGCCCGGTGCGCTCGAACACACGCTTACCGTCAACTCGGTGCGCGACACCGGCTCGCCGAAGAGTTACCTCGCGCTGAACGGTTGCACGAACTTCGGTGGCCGGACGTTCTTGTCGATTCCGTCGTCGTCGTGTTCGTCCGAAGCGACCGGCATCATGAGTGGGGTGGCCGGACTGCTCGTGAGCGAAGCCCGTGACCGTGGCCTCACACTCTCCACGAACGAGATCCTCCAGCTCGCGCGCTCGAGCGCGGACGACATCGACTTCTCGACGCCGAACGCGGTGGACTCGGCCAACGACTTCCTGACCGGGAGCACCGTTCGGTACCCGACCACGGCGGGATGGGACGCCACCCATGGATACGGTCGGCTCAACGCGTACGAACTCGTGAAGCGGGTGCGAGACGCGCAGATCCCGCCCGAGGCCGATCTGACCAGTCCGAAGTGGTTCTCGGTGCTGCCCGCCGTCGGCACTGTCGCGATCTCGGGCCATGTGGCTGCGCCCCGTGCCCCGCAGTTCTCCTACCGCGTCGAGTGGGCCAAGGGTCTGCAACCGCCGGCGTACCCGGGCGTCGACGCCTGGACGGTGGTCGGCGGTGAAGCGCATCGCACCACTGCGAAGGACGGCACCCTCGCCACACTGGATCTGGCGACGGTGGCCGCGGCGCTCGGCGGCGCGACCGGACCGCCGGTCGATCTCCAGGACGGTCGGAGTCGAGAAGAGAAGTTCAGCGTGCGGCTGCGAGTGGTGGTCACGGCCGAAGGTGGCGCGACGGACGGCCTGCGGGGCGAGATGCAGAAGCAGGTGTTCGTCCACGCCGATCCGGATCTCGTCGCCGGGATGCCACGTCGGGTCGGGGGGAGTGGCACCTCGAGTCCGGTGTTCGCCGATCTCGAACCCGGTGGCGGTTCGGAGATGGTGCTCGCCACCGACGACGGCCGCATCCATGCGTACCGCGCCGACATGACCGAGATCCCGGGCTTTCCGGTTCGCACCGACCGCACGCCGTACTGGGTGCGCGGCTTCACGTCGCTCGTCGATCGCATCCCGCCGACGCGCGGCGCGGTCATGGTGGGCGCGCCGGTGATCGCGGACCTGAACGGCGACGGGCACGTCGATCTCGCGGTCGGTGATCTCGAAGGCCGGGTCCGCGCGTGGGATCACGCCGGGAACGCGCTGGCCGGCTTTGCCGACGTCCACACGAACCCGGCCTACTCCACCGACTCGCTCGCAGCGCAGGACTCGGTGAACCGGACCCAACGCGGGTTTCTCGGGTCACTCGCGGCGGCGGACCTCGACGGCGATGGCCATCCCGAACTCGTCGGTGCGGCGATGGATCGTCACGTCTACGCCTGGCACGGCGACGGCAGCCCCGTCGCCGGTTTCCCAGTGCTGGTGGTGGACCCGACGAAGGTCGCAGCCGTCGATCCGGTCACGCATCACGTCACGTTCCGTGCTGATTCCGGAGTGAGCGATGGTGGCGATCTCGTGGCCACGCCGGCGCTGGCGGATTTGAACGGCGACGGCCGCGCCGAGATCGTGGTCGGTGCGCAGGAGGAGTACGACGAGCCGCTCAACGCCCCCGAGTTCGGGGGAATCCCGGGGACGTCGGGCAACTCGAGGGAGTACGTGATCTCGCCGCTCGGTCGGAACGCGACGAACCCCAACCCGAATCCAGCGCACCCGGACGCCCAGGCGTACCTGCCCGGCTGGCCGGCGAAGATCGGCATGTTCCAGCGCGAGGTGCTCCCCGTCATCGGCAACGGTGTCTCGGCCCAGGCCGCAATCGGCGATCTCATTCCGAGCCACCCGGGCCGCGAGATCGCAGTGGCTGCCGCCGTCGGTCCGCTCTACGTGCTCGGAGCCGACGGCCGATCGGCGCTCGGACAGGTGGGCGGCAAGGACGTCCCGCTCCACTGGTTCGGCGGCCTGTTCCTCAACGACGGCAATGGCACGGGCGCGGCCCGCAACTCCAAGGACGTGGGTTTGCTGCTGGTGGCCTTCGGCGGCCCGGCCGTCGGCAAGATCGGCACGCGTGACCATCTCGATGTCGCGGCGCCGATCTCGGGACTCTCGCGCCTGTTGGACACGACCTCGCCCGAGTTGCAACTGCCGTCGGACGATCAACTCGCGGCGTGGGACCCCACCACCGGTTCGATGCGTCCGGCGTTCCCGCGGGAGACACCGGACCTGGCGTTCTTCGTCACCCCGGCCATCGCCGATGTGAACGGGGACGGACAGACGGAGGTGATCGCCGGCAACGGGGTCTACACACTGAGCGCGGTCACCCCCGACGGAACGATTCCCGACGGGTGGCCGAAGCTCACTGGGGGTTGGCTCGTCGGGACGCCGAGCCTGGGCGACTGGGACGGTGACGGACGGGCCGAACTCGCGACGGTGCGCCGGGACGGGACGCTGCTCGTCTGGCACACACCGACCCGCGCGAACCGGCTGCGGCAGTGGCCTCGGTTCGGACAGAACCTCGCCAACACGGGCGCTCGCTGAGCCCTCGCCTACGATCGGCTCACCCCATTCGCGGACCGAAGTTCGCGTGTTCGTTCGATCAGCCCTGGAGGCTCAGGCATGGAAGTCCGCATCGGTGTCGTACACACGCCCAAGGAGCTCTCGCTCGAGTCCGACGCCGATCCCGACTCGGTCCTGAAGACCATCGAGGACGCGGTGAAGGCCGGGTCGGCGTTCATCTGGTTGGAAGACGGCAAGGGCCGCAAACTCGGGGTGCCGGCGGACAAGATCGCGTACGTCGAGTTCAAGACCGATGACGCCGGTCACAAGGTTGGCTTCGGCCGGTAGGTCGACGCTCGTCGGACCGCGCACCTCGTGGAGCCCAATCTCCTCGATCGTCGACTGCTGGTCGTCACCGGCAAAGGTGGCGTCGGCAAGAGCACCGTGGCCGCCGGGCTGGCGCTCGTCGCGTCCCAGCACGGCAAGCGGGTGTTGGTGGTGGACGTGGACGCCAAGGGCACGATCGCGGACCGCTTCGAGGCCGGCTCCATCAGTTTCAAACCCCGCGAGGTCCTGCCGGGCATCTCGCTCATGGCGATGGACACCGAGGCGAGCCTGGCGGAGTACATCCGGTTGAACCTGAAGGTGCCGATCATCGGTCGGCTCGGGCCACTTGCCCGCGCACTTGATTTCGTCGCCACGGCCGCGCCCGGTGTCCGGGAGATTCTCACGATCGGCAAGATCTGTTGGGAAGTGCGGGAGTCGATCGAGGGCCGCGCGGACTGGGACCTCGTCATCGTCGACGCCGCGGCAACCGGCCACGTGGTCGCGCAGCTGGGTGCCGCGGACGCCATCGGCGATCTGGTCGCCGTCGGCCCGGTGCGCGGCCAGACCGAGTGGATGAGTGAGCTGCTCTCCGACCCAGCGGTCACCGCACTCAACATCGTGACCACGCCCGAAGAGATGCCCGTCGAGGAGACGATCGATCTCGTCGGCCGGGCCCGGGCCGAACTCAAAGTGCCGCTCGGTGTGGTCATCGTCAATCGCGTGTTACCCGAACTGTTCACCCGAGACGACGAAGCGATGTTCGAGACGTTGGCCGGCGGGCCAGTGCTCGACCAGCTCCTGAGCGCGGTCGGACCCGGTGTTCCCGCGGTGATGGACGCCGCCCGCCTGGCGGTCACTATGCGGCGCAGCCGACTCGAACACCTGAACCGGTTGCGGGAGGAAGTGGATCTCCCGACGCTCTACCTGCCGTACCTGTTCGCCCGGTCCCAGGGTCGGCGGGAAACGGCGATGGTGGCGCACGCCCTCGCCGGGGAGATGGGACTGTGACGGCGCCGGCGAACGGGGCGGCCAGTCTCGAGCGATTGCTGGCCACCAAGGAGATCATCATTTTCTGCGGTTCCGGCGGCGTCGGGAAGACCTCGGTCGCAGCCGCGGCCGGGATCGCCGCGGCGACTCGACTCGGCGGCAAGGTGCTCGTTGTGACCGTCGATCCGGCGAAGCGGTTGGCGGACGCGCTCGGTGTCGACGGCATCGGCAACGTCGAGCGCCGCGTGCCGGACGCCGCCTTCAAGCAGGCCGGCCTCGAACCGCGCGGTGAGTTGTACGCGGCGATGCTCGACACCAAACAGAGCTGGGATGCGCTGGTGTTGCGGCACGCGCCGGACGAGGCGACCGCACGCCAAATCCTCGACAACCGGTTGTACGACGGCTTGACCAGTCGGTTCGTGCAGAGCCACGACTACGTCGCGATGGAGCGACTCTACGAGATCCACCAGACCGGGAAGTACGACCTGATCATCGTCGACACGCCCCCGACCCGGAACGCGCTGGACTTCCTCGACGCGCCGGCACGGATGGCCGAGTTCTTCGGTGGCCGACTCCTGCGCTGGCTCACGGCGCCATACCGCGTCGGTGGTCGCCGGGGCGCGCGGATCCTCAACGTCGCGAGTCGGCCGTTCTATCAAGTGGCAGACCGCCTCATCGGCAGTCAATTCTTGCAGGACATCGCGGAGTTCTTCCTCAACTTCCAATCGATGTACGACGGCTTCGTGGAGCGCTCACGCGCGGTGGAACAGTTGCTGCGCGACAAGCGCACGACCTTCGGAGTGGTGACCACCCTCGAGGATGCGCCGCTACGGGAGGGCGAACGGTTCTGCGAGGAGCTGGTCAAGCGGAACTATCACCTCGGCGCGTTGGTGTTGAACAAGACCTTGCCCCAGGACCTGTTCAGTCGCGACGGTGCCGCCGCGGCGAAGCGATTCCGCACGGACAGCGGCTCGGTCGTTGCGGCTCTCACGGGAATCGCCGACACCGAGGGCGCCGCCCGTGTCCTCGCGACGATCGGTGGGTCGTTCGAGAACTTCGCCGTCGTCGCGCACCGTGAGAACGAGCTACGCCAGGAGCTGGCCCATCGACCCGATGTGGTCGTTGACGTGCCCACCTTCGCGGATGAGATCGCGGATCTCGGTGGGTTGGCCCGCATTGCCGGTTACTTGATGCCGTCGTGATCTGAACCGTCGCGCACGGTCCGGTCGTTCGTCACCGCAGTTGCGCCTGCCTGGGCGCGTCGGCGGGCCCGTTCGATTGAACGGTTCGTGACTCGCGTCGAGATCCAGACGGCGAGCACCAGGCCCACGATCCCGGCGACGAGAAACGGTGCGCGGAGGCCGAAGGCGTCGGCGATCAGACCGCCGCTGATCGCGCCGAGCGGCATGGTTCCCCAACCGAACAGGCGGTAGGCGCTGTTCACGCGGCCCAGGAGCGCGTCGGGCACCAACGACTGGCGCATCGACACGGTCAGGATGTTCCACACCAGACCGCCGAAGCCGCCGATGGCGAGCGACGCGGCCACCGCCACCGGTTGCGCCCAGAGCGCGGGCACGAAGAACGAGGCCGCGGACACCGTGACCGCGGCGGTGAGGGTGACCCCGTTGCCGAACCGTCGTGCGAGGCGCGCCGCCATCATCGACCCGAGGACCGCACCGGCGGCTTCGGTGGTGAGCAGCAAACCGAACTGGGTGTTGGTGAGCTGCAGTATGTCCTTCGCGTACAGGACGAGCATCGTCATCGCGGCCACGCCGATGAGGTTCATGACGCCGAGCGCGATTGCCAACGACCGCAACAGGCGGTGAGCGAACAGCCACCGCAAACCCTCGGCGATGTCGGCGCGGACGCTTGCGGTGTCGTGCTCTTCACGCGGCGCTCGGAACGATCCTCGGAGGGTGAGGACCATCAACGCCGCGAATCCGAACGATGCGGCATCGAGGAAGAACGGTGCCGATACGGCCACGCCGAAGAGCCACGCGCCGAGCGGTGGACCGGCGAACTGGTTGGCCACGATCTGTGCACCTTCGAGGCGACCGTTGGCGGTCTCGAGCTGCTCATCGGTCACGAGGCTCGGAAGGATTGATTGCGACGCGTTGTCGAACACGGTCTCGGCCATGCCGAGCGAGAAGCTCACGATGACGAGCAGCGCGATCGATTCCACTCCGGTGACGAGCGCGAACCCGAGCAGCCCCATGGCGGCGAACCGGAAGCCGTCGACCACAGCCATGGCGCGGCGGCGATCCACCCGGTCCACGATTGCGCCGCCGAGGAGTGAGAACAGCAACCAGGGGAGGGTCCCGGCGGCGGTCACGGACGCGACGGTGGTGGGATCGTGCGAAATCGACACCGCCAGCAGCGGAATGGCCGCGAGCACCACGCCGTCGCCGAGATTGGAGACGGCTCCCGCAGTCCAGAGGCGGTGGAAGTTGCCGCCCAGGGATGTGCGCGCCATTTCCGTCAATCTAAGAGTCGACGTGCTCGCCGGTGTGGCAATGAAGTCCGAGCAGGAGCGGAGGCGCCGAATACCCTTCGCACATGGCCGCCTTTCCCGAGCTCGCGATCCTGCGGACCGAGCTCAACGGCGATGCGCTCGCCCACCTCGAACGGCTCGCGGTGTCGTGGCGACTGCTGGCGGACCTGTCGTTCTCGGATCTGTTGCTCCTGGCGCCCATCGCCCACGAAGACGGCCACCGGTTCGTCATCCTGGCCCAGGTGCGACCGACGACGGGCCAGACCTTGTATGTGCACGACCTCGTCGGCCATGTGGTGGACGAAGTCGAGCGGCCGCCGTTGGCGCGGGCGTGGCGCCACGCGGAGATCTACGAGGGTGATGCGAATGTGCTGGGCGGCAAGGAACGCGTCCGGCTCCAGAGCGTGCCGGTTCGCTACCGCGGTCGCGAAATAGCGGTGCTGACTCGCGAGGCTCCCACCACCTCCGGCCGGCGGCCCGGTGAACTCGAGCGTTACTACCTGGAGGTGTACGACCGACTCGTGTCGATGGTCGCGGACGGCACCTTCCCGTTTGCTCGCGAAGAGGTTGAGATCGAAGGTGCGCCGCGCGTCGGCGATGGCGTGATCGTCCTCGACTCCGAAGGTGGGATGCGCTACGCCAGTCCGAACGCGGTCAGCTCACTCCACCGCATCGGGATCCACGCCTACACGTCCGGGGTGCGCCTGGCTGAGATCGGGTTCGACGAGGGCGCGGTGGACACCGCGGTGCGCGGTCGGCTGCCGGTGTTGGAGGAGGTCGAGCGGGACGAAGCATCGGTCCTGGTGCGGGTGATCCCGTTGCTCGACGGCTGGAAGCCGGCCGGCGCGCTCGTGCTGCTGCGCGACGTCACCGACCTCCGCCGGCGTGATCGCATGCTCATGTCGAAGGACGCAACCATCCGTGAGATCCACCACCGGGTGAAGAACAACCTGCAGACCATCGCGTCGCTGCTGCGGTTGCAACGCCGGCGGGTCGACTCACCCGAAGCCGCCAACGCACTGGTGGAATCCGAACGGCGCATCCGGTCGATCGCGATCGTGCACGAGACCCTCTCTCGTGAAGCGCGTGAGTTCGTGGTGTTCGAACAGATCATCAAACAGCTGGTTCGTCTGGTCGAAGAATCCGTGTCGACGGGTGACGGCGGCCTGCGGTTCGAAGTGGTGGGCGACGCCGGTGAACTTCCCGGTGAGCTCGCCACGCCGCTGGCCGTGGTGCTCAACGAGCTGATGCAGAACGCCGTCGACCACGCGTACCCGCACCGCGAGGACGACGAACCGGTGAAGGGAACCGTGCAAGTCCGGTTGCGGCGCCGTGATGGTGAAGTGGATGTCGATGTCGTCGACGACGGCGTGGGCCTCGCCGAAGGATTCACCCTGGACGGGAGCAAGGGTCTCGGTCTGTCGATCGTCCAGGCCTTGGTCACCGGCGAACTCGGTGGCACCCTCGACGTGGGGCCCGGCGATCACGGCCGCGGCACTCGATTCCACTTGCAGATTCCGCTGGCGACCGCCTCGGCGACCCAGGTCGTGGAACCGAGCTGACGCGCTCGGCGAGTCCGGTGGGCTCGGACTCGGCGTCTCCGCCGGCGTGGGGCGCTCAGCCGGTCTTCTGGGAGGCGAGCCAGGTCTTGCGGAGCTTGCGGCGCTCGTCCTCGGTGGTGCCACCCCAGACGCCGGCTTCCTGGTTCGTGGCCAGCGCGAACTCGAGACATTCGCCGTGCACCGGGCAGACGCCACAGACATCCTTGGCCGCGTCGATCTGGTCGAGGGCGATGCCGGTGGCGCCGATCGGGAAGAACAGCTCCGAGTTCGAGTCCCGACACAGTGAACGCTTCCGCCAATCGTCGGCGTCCCAGTCGTGCGTGCGAATCCAGGTAAGTGCCACTGCGCGCCTTTCGGTAGGGGCTTGCGATCACTCACAAGCCGGGGTCCCCGGGTCGAAGCCTCGAAGCTGTCTTCAACCTATGACCGCGCGAGAACGCGTTGCAAGGGGTCTGACCTGCCATTTTGCAGACGGTGTGCGAATACGCTGCTGAGATGACCATTTCTCGCCCCCTGGTCCTCGGTCACCGCGGGAGTCCGAGGCGGGCGCGCGAGAACACCGTCGAGGCGTTCCGGATGGCCCGAGAGGACGGTGCCGACGGCGTGGAGCTCGACGTGCACCGAACCGTCGACGGCGAACTGGTGGTGTTCCACGACGCCGCGGTCGAGGACTTCGGCGTCCTTGCCCAGGCACCGTTGGCCCGGATTCGGGCGGCGTTCCCGTGGTTGCCCACCCTGACCGAGGTGCTCGACGAGTGCGTCGGCCTGTTGGTGAACATCGAGATCAAGAACTCACCGCCCGATGCAGACTTCGATCCTGATGAGGGAGCCGCCCATGCGGTGGTGGAACTGCTGCGCGCTCGGGGCGGGGATGACGTGATCGTGTCGTCGTTCAACTTCCCGTCGATCGAACGCGTCCACGCGCTCGACGCCTCGGTCCCGACCGGCTATCTGATCGGCTTCCAGGTCACGCCGATCGACGCAATCGCCGCGGCCGTCGGGGGCGGCCATCGTGCGGTGCATCCCTTCTTCGGGATGTTGGCGGATGAGGGGGCCGCGACTGTGGTCGAGGCCGCGCACGCGCACGGGATTTCCGTGAATACCTGGACGGTGAACGAGCCGGCGGAGATCGCGCGCCTGGCTGCGGCCGGCGTCGACGCCATCGTCACCGACGTCCCGGCCGAGGCTCGCGCCGCATTGACCGCCTGACTCCTCGACCCTCCCCAACGCAACTCGCACCGAATACGCAAGCTGGGGCTTGCGTTTCTGGCGTGAGTTGCCAGAGGGTTGACCGGCTCACCCGATCGTCAGGGCTGAGAGTGGGTGGCGCCGACCCAGCTGGCGTGGAGTGACGCGTAGACGCCGCCGAGCGTGACGAGGTCCTCGTGCGAACCGTGTTCGACGATGCGGCCGGCGTCGAAGACCAACACCAGGTCCGCGGC
>JANLTQ010000295.1:0-2055 GCA_031363005.1 Acidimicrobiia bacterium
CGTCGCCGGGCGCAGCCCAGCAGCCGGAGCACCCGGCTCGGGCGAGGGCGCGGCCTCGTCCTCGGCGTGAGCGCTGAGCCCTCGTGCACCGAACACGATGAGCACCAGCGCACCGGCGGTGAAGACCAAGCCGAGACCGAGCAGGATCAGGGCGAGGGGAAGGACAAACCCCGCCTTCGCCCCGACGTTGATATCGGCGGTGATGCCGGCCCGACCGTCCGCGTTCATCACGACTGCGGTCCACCTGCCGCCCGTCGCCTTCCACCGGAGTTGGCGCGTCCCCACACCGGACGCCGATGCGGACCAGATCTTCATCGCGGTCGGCGGCGTGACGGCCGAGCGCCCGGACCGAGTCCGCAGCACCGCTCGATCACCGTTCACTTCGATGACCTCCGAGCGAGACACACCCGCGAGATACCGCTCGACGCGCGCCGTCGGACCGATTCCGACGAAAACGCCACGTCGGCTCGAAGCATTCGACACGCGTAGTCGGACGTCGGCGTCGAGCGCATCCACAGCCCACGATGAGGGCGATGATCCGTCCGGTCTTCATGCCTGCTCCTTCTCTGCCGACGAGCGCCATCGTCTCGCACTTCCGCCCACGATGCCCAGAGCACGAGGTCCCTCGACCGGGTTGCACGACACGGGCTGAAAGGTCCCCCGGCCTGACCGGTTGGGACCTTCGGCCCTGGGACAGGCGGGAACGTTTCGAGAGGATCCACAGGTCAGTCGAATCGAACCTGGAGGATCAGTGCTCAAGTTGCGGCGCAACGACCGTGAAGTGTTCGGACTCGGTGCGTGGACCTTCGCACTTTTCGCCGTACTGCTCGCCTTCGGTGCGATGGCCGTCGCCGCCAGCGCGAAGAGCACCAGCAACGACGCGAAGCAGGTCGCGGCGTCGGGCGGTTCCGGTACGAAAGTCACCCTCGCCGAGTTCTCGATCGACCCGAGCGCAATCACCGCGGCCGTCGACAGCACGATCACCGTGACGAACAGTGGAACGGTCGATCACAACTTCGCAATCACGGACACCAGCGTGCGGACCAAGACCTTGCATGGGGGCGAGAGCACATCGGTCTCCCTGCGCGGCATCAAGGCGGGGAGCTACACGGTCACCTGCGAGATCCCGGGTCACGCCGATTCCGGAATGCGAGCCACGCTGACCGTTGGCGCCGCGACCAAAGCCGGTTCCGGCGACGCCGCCGTCGCCTTGAAGTCCGCGGACGCCGCCAACTCCAAGTCCATGGAGCAACAGATCGTGGACTACACCGCGCAGCTCGACAAGGGGATGAACACCAAGGGCGTCGGCAACCAGCCCCTCGCGCCGGTGGTCCAGGCGGATGGCACGAAGCAGTTCGCCTTGACCACGAAGATCGTCGACTGGCAGGTGGAGCCGGGGAAAACCGTCAAGGCCTGGGCGTACAACGGCCAAGTACCGGGACCGATGATCAAAGTCGCCGATGGCGACAAGGTCCGCATCGTTGTCAAGAACGAGCTTCCGCAATCCACGAGCGTGCACTTCCACGGCATCGACACGCCCAACGCGATGGACGGTGTCCCCTACATCACGCAAGACCCGATTCGCCCCGGCGCCACGTTCGCGTACGAGTTCACCGCGCACGGTCCCGCCGTGGGCATGTACCACTCACACACCTACGCCCTCGGACAGGTGGCCGACGGCCTGGCCGGCGCGTTCATCATTGGTGACGAGCCGCTCCCCAGCGGGACGGCGCCCGTCACCCAGGAAATCCCGATGATGCTCAATGACGCCGGCGTCATCGGCCTTTCACTGAATGGGAAATCGTTCCCCGCCACCGCCCCGATCGTGGCGGCACCGGGCGAGACCGTCGAGATCCACTACATGAACGAGGGCCAGCAGGTTCACCCGATGCATCTGCACGGGATTCGCCAGCTCGTCATCGCCAAGGATGGCTATCCGTTGGCCAGCCCGTACCAGGCGGACACGGTGCTCGTCGCGCCGGGTGAGCGCTACACGGTCCTCGTCTCGCCCACCGCGGAACAGCAGGGGGTGTGGGCATTCCACTGCCACATCCT
>JANLTQ010000349.1:0-6838 GCA_031363005.1 Acidimicrobiia bacterium
TGGGCTCGACCATTCGCCTCGAGAACGTGCAGGCTTCACCGGCGAAAGTATTTGAGATCACCGGCCTTCGAGCCATCTTCGGGCTGGACTGACCGCCCGGCGGTTGACCGCCGGGCGCTCGGATCAACGGAAGGCAATACCGGGGTGCCGGGGAAGATTCGGCGAACCGTGAATAGTTCTGCGCCGCCCGGGGAAGTCACCGACCATGACTCACGCTGATCGCGTCCTCCCGGCTCAACCACTCGCCACTCTCGACGATTTTGTGGCGGCGCGCGGTGGAGCTGACGCCATCGAGCGGGCGACCTCGATGGGGCCGGACGCCGTCATCGACGCGGTGACCGACTCGGGTTTGCGAGGACGGGGCGGCGCCGGATTTCCGGCCGGTCGCAAGTGGCGGACGGTTCGGGACTATGGAACGGGTGCCGCGGCATCCACGACCGTGGTGGTCAACGGCGCGGAAGGAGAGCCCGGTTCGTTCAAAGACCGGTCCATCATCCGAGCCAACCCATTCGCCGTGATCGAAGGGGCGCTCATCGCGGCGAACGTGGTGGGCGCTGAGAAGATCGTCATCGGGCTCAAGTCCAGCTTCGTCACGGAGACGGCTATTCTGCGAGACGCCATCGGCGCGGTCGAGCGGGCCGGTTGGAACGGTTCGGTCACGATCGACGTGTTCGGCGGACCGGGCGCCTACCTCCTCGGCGAGGAGACGGGTCTGCTCGAAGCGATCGAAGGGCGCCCGCCGTTTCCCCGCATCGCTCCCCCCTTCCGGCGAGGAGTCGACGAACAGTTCGAATCCGGGCGCGAGGGTGAGGACACCACTCGGTCTGCCGCAGATCTCGAGCTGGCAGGGCCAAGTGATGCCACGACTGCCGCGCCCACGCTCGTTGACAACGTCGAGACCCTCGCGAACATCGGCGGGATCGTCCGCCACGGCGCGGACTGGTTCCGTGAACTCGGGACCGCGGACTCACCAGGAACGATGGTCTGCACCGTCTCGGGTCAGACCCCGCGCCACGGCGTCGGCGAGTTCGCGATGGGCACCAGCCTCCGCACCGTGCTCGAAACCATCGGCGGCGTCGACACCGACCGGGTCGGCGCAGTGCTCATTGGCGTCTCGAGCCCGGCCCTCGACCGCAGCCAACTCGACGTCGAGCTCACCTACGAGGCATTTCAGGCGATCGGCTCCGCGCTCGGCACCGGCGGCTTCATCGTGTACGACGACACCGCCGATCTCGTCCGCGTCGCGGCAGGGGCCGCACGCTTCCTGGCGGTGGAATCCTGCGGCCAGTGCACACCGTGCAAGTCCGACGGGCGCGTCATCGCTGATGGTCTCGCCCGCATGGCCGACGGCGGATCCGAGGGAGAGACCGCCCGCCGAGAGGTCGAAGACGCGCTCGAGACCGTTGCGGATGGTGCTCGCTGCAACCTCGCGTCTCAACAACAGGCTGTCATCGGAGCGCTGCTCCCCCGTTGCGCCACGCCGGAATCGCCCGACCCGAACCGCGGCGAGATCCCGCCCATCGTCGGAATCCGGGATCTCGTCAACGGCCACTTCGAACTCGATACCGACCAGTTGCGCAAACAGCCGGATTGGAGCTTTGACGATGTCGACTCCGGTCAGGCCCCGGCCGACCGCGTCGACTCACCGGTCGCCGTCATCGCTCACGGGAACTGACGGCGACCTTTCAACACCGCCGATCTTCGTCCGGGCGACGATGGCGAGTCGACGGCGACGCCGAATGACCGCAGGGATGAGTCCCCACATGACCGGCGCCAGCGTCGAGGTCATTCCGACGATCGCCAACGCGATCAGGTCGTTAAACAGGAAGCGACAGACCACCAACATCACCAGCGCGAGCGAACCGAGAAAACAGACGAAGCCGACTCGCGTCGCGATCACACTCACCGCGAGCCGAACCGCGCGCTCGGTCCGCCGTCCGAACCGGTGCAACCACACCGGCGTGAGGAACGCGATCACCGAGAGCGCAGCACTGACGAGACCGGCGGCAAACAGGACGCGGTCGGTCGAGCTCAGGCGGTGGAACTGCTGTGCAAACGGCACCGTCAGCAAGAACGCGCTCAGCACCAGGACACCAGGAAAGACGACGCGAAGTTCCTGCAACAGCCCGTAGTACCGAGTCCGTAACTCTTCGCGATCGGTGTGATCGTCCAGGGTGAGCGCCGGCGCCTCGTCGAGGGTTCGATCAGACGACGTCACTGGGTCGGTCCGTTCGCCGGCGACGCCGGCACGATCTTCGCTCCGAAACTGATTTCGCCACCCCACACCGGTCGGACCATAGAACTGTTGTACCGCGAGGGGCACGCCGCCAACCTTCTGGAAGCCGAAGGGGTTGAACCGAACCAAGCCGGGTACCAAGTCATCATCAGCACTCCCCCCGACACAAAGACCTACCCATGCCCGGCGAAACCGACCTACGCGTCGCCCACGAAACTCCCGACATCGGCGAGACCGACCCCGTCGACGATGTTGTGCGCGACCTCGGGCTCGACGCGGATTCGACGGAAGCGAATGACCCATCGGGCACCGAACTCCCGGTGGACGTGTCGGATCTGACCGGTCACGAGCTGGTCGGCGATGACATCCTCGATGACGACGAGAACGAAATGGTCGGCGCTGCGCCGGCGACAGACTCGGTGGAAGGTCAGAGCGCCGAGGAAGCGGCCATGCACATCGTCGAGCCCTGACGCTTGGTTGCGACGGGCTACGGCACGAAGACGACCTTGATGGTGCCGCCGGTCTTGCCCTGAAACGCGGCGTACGCTTCCGGCGCTTCCGTCAACGGGACCCGGTGGGTCACCAGATCTTCGACACCCAGTGGGTCGTCCTCGGTGAGCAACGGCATGATGTCGTCGACCCAACGGCGCACGTTGGCCTGGCCCATCTTGATCGTGAGCTGCTTGTCGAACATCTGGAGCATCGGCATCGGGTCGGCCGCGCCGCCGTACACGCCGCTGATCGAAAGCGTGCCGCCGCGCCGTACGACGTCGATGGCCGCCAACAGCGCCGCCATCCGGTCGACTCCGGCCTTCTGCATGAACTTCGAGGCGATGCCGTCGGGAAGCAGTCCGACCATCCCGTGCGCGACCTTGGCCGCCGGCGAGCCGTGCGCTTCCATTCCCACTGCATCGATCACCGAATCCGGACCGCGGCCCCGAGTCCGGGACCGCAGCTCGTCACCCAGGTTGTCGACCTGCTCGAGGTTGATCGTCTCGACGCCGTGCCGGGCAGCCATCGCCAGCCGTTCGGGCACGAGATCTATTCCGAAGACCCGTTCCGCGCCTCGGTGGCGTGCGATGCGCGCGGCCATCTGACCGATCGGGCCAAGACCAAAGACCGCCACGGAACCACCCTCGGGAATCTGCGCGTACTCGACCCCCTGCCATGCGGTCGGCAGCACGTCGGAGAGGAACAAGAAGCGCTCATCAGGCGGCCCCTCGGGCACCTTGATCGGACCGTACTGCGCCTGCGGCACCCGCAAATACTCGGCTTGGCCGCCGGCCACCTGCCCGTACAACTTCGTGTAGCCGAGCAGCGACGCGCCGGTTCCGTGTTCGTGGACCTGGGTGGTCTCACACTGCGACTGCAGGTCGCGTTCGCACATCCAGCAGTGTCCGCATGAGATGTTGAACGGGATGACGACTCGGTCACCGGGATCGAGGTTGGTCACCTGCGAACCCACGGCCTCGACGATCCCCATCGGCTCGTGACCGAGGATGTCGCCTTCGTCCATGAACGGCCCGAAGAGTTCATAGAGATGCAGATCCGAACCGCACAGACCGGAAGCGGTCACCCGGATGATGGCATCAGTCGGTTCCTGAATCGTCGGGTCCGGAACGTCATCGACACGCACGTCTCGCTTGCCGTGCCACGTCAGTGCCTTCATCGTGATGCTCCCTCGCGTTCTCGTCGAAGTGCGTCAGGTACCCGTCTGCGGGTCGAGAGAAACGCAGCCGTGGACGTGCGATTGTGCGGTCCATGACCGCATCAGACTGTGGGCAACCCAGTCCGTTGCGGGATGTGGTCGTCTGGTCCTGACGCGAGCCGGAATGTGTCGTCGGCGGCGACGACGATGTTGCCGCCCTCGACCAGCCAGAACTTCCGATGGAGTCCGCTCTGGTCCACGGTCGCCGGCTCGGAACACCGCAAGGTGAGCACCACACCGTCCGCACCGTCGACCGCCACCTCGTAGGTCCACACCCCGCCGCCGGTTTTCCGCCGCCGCCGTCCGAGCTTCCGCCCGGGGCGCTCGGGAGCCGAGAGATCGATCGTCACGGGGACCTCCTCGTTCAGCATGCCCAGCACGATGCCCTCGGCGGCGGGAGAGGAAACGCCGTGAGACGAAAAACCTTCGCTCAACGACTGAGCGGACCTGACACCGACTTCAGTCGAGTTCGAGTTGGCCCCGCAGTGCGGAGAGTGCTCGAGCCAGCAGCCGAGACACGTGCATCTGGCTGATGTTGATCCGTTCCGCGATCTCAGATTGTGTGAGGCCCTCGTAGAACCGCAGTTGCACGATCAGGCGGTCCCGCTCCGACAAGGTCTCGAGCAGGTCTCGCACGACCATCGCCCGTTCAACCGCCTCCATGCCGGGGTCATGGTCGCCCAGCACGCGGTCGAGCCCGGACGCATTCCCGTCGTCGGATCCCGGCGCGTCGAGCGACGAGGCCGAGTAGGACCGGTTCGCCTCCATGGCTTCGAGGACCATCTCCGTGCTGACCTCGAGTGCGGTGGCCAGTTCTTCGACCGAGGGTGACCGACCGAGTTCGTGACCGAGTTCCTGCACGGTACGCGTCAACCGCAACGCCAAGTCCTGGAGACCACGCGGAACCCGGGTCGCCCACCCGCGATCGCGAAAATGCCGCTTGATCTCACCGGTGATGGTCGGGACCGCAAAGGTCGTGAACGCGAGGCCGCGTTCGGGATCGAACCGCTCGACTGCTTTGAGGAGACCGACGGTGGCGACTTGCTCGAGATCATCGACCGACTCACCACGACCCGAGTACCGACGAGCGAGCGAGCGAGCCAGGCCGATGTGTTCGAGGATCAACTCGTCACGGATGTCTCGCGAACGCGTCGCGCGGTACTCGGCGAATCGCCCGAGGGTCGGCGCGCCGATGGGACTCACGAGCCCGCGAGCGCCTTCGCGAAGTGGAACTCCGCTCCCGCGTCGGCGTTCCCGAGGTGGTACTCGTCGACGACGGCCGTCAAGATGGCCTCGGCGAGGTCACTCAGCACCGGCGCAGCTGCACCGTCCCGGTCGCAGTGGCCTTCCACGACGAGCCGGTCCGCACCGACCTGATACTTCAGGTTGAGCCGAACCTCGGATTCGCCGTTCGCGATCGCGAAGCACAGCTCGTCGACCGCTATCCGCAGGTCGTCGATCTCCTCGAACGAGAAGCCCACACGCGAACCAGCATCTGCCACCGCCAGGCGAGCGAGACGGAGGTACTCGGCCGAGCCGGGGATGGTCAGTTCGATTTCTTGGTCGCTCATGAAGTGGTGTCCATCTCGATGGGTCGGAACGAGGCACGGCGTGCCTCGCAGGTCGGTTCGATCGGCACGGCGTCGTTCAGATTCGTGAGAATCATCATGCGACGGACGATGGTGACATCAGCTGACACCAGCCGCAAACTGCAACCGCTCGATTCGTACCAGATTGCCAGGTTGCACCGTGGCCGCGCGCCATTGCTGCATCGCTGACCGGTTCGCCGATCGGTGCATCTCGGACCTCGAGTTTGGTGGAGTGGGCACTTGGGGATACGGAACTGGACATTTCCAAGTACTGAGGAGTTTTTCATGGACGCGACCGGGTCAGATCTCGCCGGGCGCTTTGACGTCCAAGAGACACTGCGAACGTCCTCGGTCTCCCAAAGTGTCCGAGCGCAGGACCGACGCACGGGAGCACCCGTCACCGTGACGGTGCTGAACTCGACCGGCAGTTCGAACCAGGTCGTGATGACCGACGCACAGAGCGCCGCCACGATGCTCGAGTCCGCTCCGGCGCCCGGACTCGTTCGAGTCCTCGAAGTCACCACCCTCGACGGGCGCCTCGCCCTCGTCACCGATGACCCTGGAAGCGCCACCCTCGCCGAGCTGATGTCCGGAGGGAACCGCTTCGCACCGGCCCAGGTCGCGCACTTCGGCCGTTCCATCGCCACCGGCCTCGCCGGTGCACACGGGGCCGGCGTCGTCCACGGCGCATTGACCCCAAACGCCGTCGTTCGGGGAACGGATGGGCAGATGCGAGTCGCAGACTTCGGATTTGCCCGGCAGCCGATCATGGTCGCCGACTCCCCCACGTGGACGGCCTACGCAGCGCCGGAACAGATCCTCGATGGCACGGTCGACGAACGCAGCGACATCTTCGCGCTGGGATCGCTGCTGTATCTCATGCTGACCGGCCACGCCCCGTTTGCGGACTTCGACGAAGAGCTCCTGCGCTCGCGCAAACTTTCCGAAGCGGCGCCTGCTCCCTCGCATGACGAGCCCATGATCCCCCCGGCCTTCGATGCCCTCGTCGCTCGGATGCTTGCGCGCGATCCGCTACGCCGGCCACAGAGCGCAGCGGAAGTCGCCGATGATCTGGCCCGATTCGAAGAGACCGTCGTCGCGGCCCCGGTGGCGGTGCGGACCGAGACTGTGATGACAGAGGTTCTTCCTGCGGTTGTGCCGGTCGAGGACAGGCCGTCGCCGTGGTGGTGGCTGGCACTTGCCGCCGTTGTCATCGCGGCAATCATCACGGCCGTGGTTCTCAGCCAGAACGACGACGCGAAGCAGGTAGGGATTCCTGCGGTGGTGGGCTTACCGGCCGACCGC
>JANLTQ010000359.1:0-12252 GCA_031363005.1 Acidimicrobiia bacterium
CGCCGTGGCGGTCGCGCGCGCCAAGTCCGCCGAATCACGCACCAACGAGCTGCGTGACGAAATCGAATCGGTGAAGAGTCAACGGGGCGCAACCACCGAGTCGCTCGAAGCGACGCGCGACGATCTCGAAACCGCGCGTGACGAACTCGCGTCGCTCCACGCGCAACTGATCGGCCTCGAGGCCGAGCAGCGCATGGGTGCGTCTGATCCGGATCTGGTCGAGCTGGCCCAAGCCCGGGCGCGCGAGCTGGAGGCGGAGGCCCACGACGCCCGGGAGCGCGCCGCGGCCGCCGAGCGACAAGTGTCCGAACTCACCGCGTCCTTGCAGTCGACCGCGAATCGAGCTGACTTGTCACTCGCGGTCACTCACGACGTGCAGGGGGAGCTCGTCGAGGCGCGAGCTCGCTGCGCCTCGGCCGAGAACGAAGTCATCGAGGTCGCCAGTCGCGCTCGTCAGGCGGAAGCGGAGTTTCGGGCGCGAACCGCGGAACTCGAAGCACAGCTCGACGCCGCGGTCATCGAGCACGGCCATCACGCGGTCGATCTCGAGGCGACCCACGCAGCGACGGCCGCGGAACTCACGTCGGCGAGCGCGCAGGCGGAGCATCTTGCGCATCAGATCGACGACGCCCAGGCGCGGATCGGCCAGCTCGAGACTGCGCTCGCGGCGACGACCGCCGAGCTGGCCGACACCGCCGATCGGGCGACTGCCCGTGAAGCGGAGCTCGTGAACCTCGGACGCGAGCTCTCAACGCGCGGGGTGCGGTTGGAGGAACTCGAAGCGGCGTTGACGACCGCCGGGCGGGAGTCCTCCGCCGTCCTCGCGCGTGCTGAGGCATCCGAGGCCGAACTCGACGTTGCGCAGCGTGACCTGGCTGCGGCCGAAGCCGCCCTGGCGACGGCTCAGGAGGAGTCCGGCGCTGCCGCCGTCGTGGCTGACGCCGCGTTGGGAACCGCGCGCGCCGAGCGCGACGTCGCAGTGGCCCAGGCCGACTCGCTGACCTTGGAGTTGGAGCAGCGCCAGGCGGCGCTCCAACGGGCCGAAAGCGCGGCCGCCGATCACGAGCGCTTGCACCTCGAAGTGGAAACCGAACACGCCGATGCCCTGGTCCGGTTGGACGAGCTGAGTCGTGAACTCGGGGTTCTGCGCGCGGATCGCGAAGTGCTGGTCGAACGCACCGAGGCGATGGCGGAGCAGACCGAGCAGCTGCAGCTCGAACTGGCTGCGGCGCGCGTACGAGCCGAGGAGCTCGAAGCGACCCGATCGGAGGATCGTCGCGTGGCCGAACAGGCCATCGGTGCGCTCCGGGTGAAGACCGAGACCGCCACCGCGCGTGCTGCGCAGGTCGAGTCCGAGATGCAGGAGCTGCGGTCGCGCCACGGCGATGAACGCGATCGATTCGCCCGCGACTTGGATGCGGCGCAGGCCCGCGCCGACGAAGAAGAGCGCGAGCGCCTCGCCGGCGATCTCGCAGCAACCCAGACTCGGGTGACTGACGTCGAACGTGAGCTGAACACGGTCCGCGCCGATGCCGCGACCTTGGAACGAGAACTGACCTCGGCCCGCGCCGACGCCACGCAGCTCGGGCGAGAACGGGATGCGGCCCGGAGTCGCGCGGATGATGTCGAACGTGCACTCGAGCGCGCGGCGTCGACGGTGCCGGAGATGCCCGCGCCGCCCAAGCCCCGGGCAGCGTCCTCTCCACGCCGCCCGGCCGCGCCGAGCCCGAACCCCGAGGCAACTCCCGCAACGACGCCCGAGCCGGAGCCGGTGGTCGCCGTTGCTCCGCCGGCGGCGCCGGCGCGGCCGCCTTCGGAACTCCGCCGAGCGGTCTTCGCGAGCCTGACCGAGCTGGCCGGTGACGGCTGATCAGCCGGGTGGGTCCACCGAGTCTCCGAGCACGGCGGCACCGAGATCCGGAAACACCTTGGTGACCTTGGCGAGCAGATACGCGCCGTAGGTGCCGTCGATGGCGTGCACGTCCGCGTCGTCCCACCGTGTCGTCGGCACCGGCACCGCCGAGCCGGGAATCGGGAGTGCTCCGATCGGGGCGTCCCAGTCGGGATCGAAGAAGAACGGAATCGAGATGCGGTCGCCATCGTGCGGCGAGCGCACCCGGTGCGGCGTCGAGCGATAGCGGCCGGCGGTGAGTCGCTCGAGCATGTCGCCGATGTTGCACACGAAAACGTCCGGGTCCGGCGCCACGGTGACCCACCCTGCGTCGGTGCGGACTTCGAGCCCGCCCTGCTGGTCCTGCCACAACATCGTGAGGAATCCGTAGTCGGTGTGTTCGCCCACGCCGTGATCAGGCGCCCCGGGAGCCGGCGGCGGATAGTGGAAGAGCCGGAGCAGGATCACCGGGTCTTGGAACCAGTGGTTGGCAAGGGTGTCCGGCCCGAGTCCGAGCCCGATGGAAATCGCCCGAACGAGGTGCCGGCCGACGGATTCCAGCGCGCCGAGGTACTCGGTCAGCTCCGGTCGGAGCGCGCTCGGCGTCCTGGGCCACAGGTTCGGACCGTGAAGAGGGAGACTTGCGACGACGCGCGGATCGGTCGGGTCGAGGTCGCGTCCGAAGTAGTACCCCTCCTTGTGGTCGGGTGCGCCCGAGGTGAGTTCACCGTGAAGTGGGAACCAGCCCCGCCACGCGGGCCCGCCGTGAATCATTGCGACGGCCGCCTTCTCCGCTTCCGGAAGGGCGAAGAACTCGCGGGCGAGATCCGCAACGCGGGCGCACGAGTTGGGATCGACACCGTGGTTGACGACGGTGAAGAACCCGAACTCTCGACACGCGGCGTCGATCTGCTCGGCGATGGCATCGATGTCACCACTGGCGAGGAGTGGCGCGAGGTCGATACGCGGCATCAAGGTCGGGTCCAGATCGGTGAGGCGGTCAGTCACGCGCGTCGATCCTTCCCCCACGTGAGCGTCCGCGCAATGGAGCGCCGCGGCCTACGGTCTGATCGGTGGAGCTGTTCGCGGGTGACGACATCGCTCAGGGGTACGCCACGGCGCGACCGGCGGTGCATTCGGCCGTGGTCGACGAGGCCTTCGCGCGGCTGGGAGCCGCATCGCGTCGACACCGGGTTCTCGATGTGGGCTGCGGCGCCGGAGCGTCGACGAGGGCGGTGACACCGTGGGCGCAGTCGATCGTGGGCCTGGACCCGGAGATCCAGATGGTCAGGAGTGCCCGGACCCTCGGTGGCGGTCCCCGCTACACCGTGGGTGCGGCCGAGGCGATCCCGCTTGGGGCGG
The DNA here is from genome assembly GCA_031363005.1 of Acidimicrobiia bacterium. Lineage (GTDB taxonomy): Bacteria > Actinomycetota > Acidimicrobiia > IMCC26256 > JAENVU01 > JAENVU01. Next base: position 3,254 of record JANLTQ010000359.1, read on the forward strand.
GCACCGTGGACGTCCTGACCGCCGCCGGCGCGTTGAACTTCGTCGACCTCCAGCGGTTTCGCTCCGAAGCCGCGCGTGTGCTCGTTCCCAAGGGGGTCGTCGTGGTCTATGACTTCGCGACCGGGTACCGGAGCTCGGACGCTCCCGCGCTCGAGCGCGCCTACGACGAGTTTGCGCGTCGCTGGCCGCGTCCGACCGACGGTCGGCACGCGATCGACGTCGGAGTGCTCGCGGCGGCTGGATTTTCGATCCGTTCGGGTGAGCCGATGACCGTCCCGATCGCGATGAATGCGGACGCGTACGTCGCCTACCTCATGACCGAGACCAACGTGGCGGCCGCAGTTCAACGCGGGGAACCGGCGGTGCGCGTGCGGCAATGGTGTGATGAACGACTCTCGCCGCTGCTCTCCGAGTCGCCGGTCGTCGAGTTCGATGCGTGGTGGTCGATCGTGACGCCGTAGTGGATGAACGGGACGCCTCAGGCGATCATGCCGTCGAGCAGGGTCCGGAACATGATGAGATCGTCGGGATCGTCCGGGCGTTCCATCTGGCCGTACGCCATGCCGCGAGTACTCGTGCGCACCGAGACGATGGCAAACCGCAGCGCGCCGAACACCTCGTACCAGGCCAAGTTCTCGGGCGCGTACCCGGTGAGGTTCTCGTAGATGCTGCACACGACTTCAGGGGTCATGAACTCCGGCAGTCCCGGCATCTCGAACCGCACCGCGAGGTCTTGGAAGAAGCGGTGGAGAAACACCATCCACGCAATGTCCACCTCACGCGGGCCGACAGTCGCCATCTCCCAGTCCAGCACCGCGACTGGTTTGAAGTCCCGGTACAACATGTTGCCGATGCGGCTGTCGCCCCAGTTGAGGACGGTCTCGCGGTCGGCCGGTTGATGGGCGAGGAGCCAGTCGAAGGTGCGCTCGATCAGGGGGTACGTCACGCCTTCACGCGCCCATTCGTAGTACGCGCGTTGGCCGTCGAGTTGCGCCGTCATCGCCGACGCGGCCGGGTCGGGACCGGTGATGAAGCTCAGATCGGCGTTTGCGGGGGTGATCGTGTGCACCTGGGCGATCACCTCGACCGAGCGTCTCAGCAACGCGTCGCGTTGCTCGGGCGTGGCGTCCATGATCCACCCGCCGAAGACGTAGGGCGGGACATCGGGCGCGGCTTCGCCGTCGACGCGTTCCATGACCAGGAACGGTGTGCCGAGCCACTTCGAGTCCGTTTCGAGGTATCGACACACCGGTGCCGGTGCCGTCGTGCGCTCCCGAACGAGATCCATGCAGCGGCGTTGCAGGTCGAGGTCGTAGGTCTGAAAGACGGGATAGACGTCGGGCATCGGCGCGAGCCGGGCGACGAGGCGATCACGCGTGCCGTCGGGCATGACCACGGTGAAGAGCACCGTCTCACTCGACATGCCGTTGCCGGGCTCACCCAGGTCCTCGACGCGCGCACCGGCACCCATCGTGTGCTCGACCCAACGGGAGAGCGCCGGGAGCGTCTCGGCCGGGTTGCGTCGCCACGGCGTGGTCAGCGTTGCCGGATCCATGTCAGCCATGTGGCAGTCCCTCGGTCATCGTCGAATGGTGAAGGGCGAGATTGCTCGGTCGGTCGGCGACGGGTCAACATCGCCGAACCTCGACGCGGATCTCGCGGGGTATCGGGTGATCGTGAGAGGGTAGGGCGAGATGCTGACTGCGACCGTGCTTGCGCTCGTCGCGGCCCTCTTGCACGCCGCGTGGAACCTGCTCATCAAGACCGCCGACGATCGCGACTTGGCGGCATGGGGTCAGTTCGTCTTCGGCGGCGCCGCGCTGGCACCCGTGTTCTTCTTCGCAGGATTGCCCGAGCTGGCATCACTTCCGTTCTTGCTCGCCTCGGCGGTGATCCACGTGATCTACGTGCGGGCACTCGTCGCCGCCTATCAGCACGGTGACTTCTCCCTTGCGTACCCGCTCGCCCGCGGGGGCGGGGCGCTGACCGCCGCGGTCCTCGGTGTGATCGCACTGGGCGACGGGCTCGGTCTCCTCGGCTGGCTCGCACTGGGTGTGGTGACGATTGGTTTGGCATCGTTGATCCGACCGGGGGCACCGCGCACCGAGGTCGTCTACGCGCTGCTCACTGCGGTGCTGATCGGCACCTACACCGTCATCGACGCGGCGGGCGCTCGCCACACGAGTAACGGATTTGCCTACGGCGTCGCGCTCACCTGCTTGAGCGCAGTGACGCTCAGCATCGTCGGGGTGGCACGCGGCCGGGGTCCCGCGTTCGTGAGTTCTGTGCGGCGCAGTTGGCCCCGCCATCTGCTGTCCGGAATTTGTCTGGCGACGGCATATTCGCTCGTGCTCGTCGCGGTCCGGTTCGCGTCCGTCGGCTACGTGGCGACGTTGCGCGAGTCCTCCGTCGTCCTCGGCGCCGCACTCGGTTGGCTGCTGCTGAAAGAACGGTTCGGCGGCCGCCGCCTCATCTCCTCCGCCATCGTCACCATCGGCCTCGTCACCCTCATAGTGAGCCAGTAATTAGCCTCACGGGGAGGTGTTTGAGGGCGTTGTTGAGGTTGGAGCGTTGGCGCTTGGGGGTGCCGGTGAGCTCGATGGTGGGGAAGTGGGCGAGGAGTTCCTCGAAGAACACGCGACCCTCGAGGCGGGCGAGATGGATGCCGAGGCAGAAGTGTTCGCCGGTCCCGAAGGACAGGTGCGGATTCGGGTCTCGGTGAATGTCGAACTCATCGGGCCGGACGAACACGGTCTCGTCGCGATTCGCGGAGGTGTAGATCATCGCGACTTTGTCGCCCGCCTTGATGTGCGCGCCACCGAGCTCGGTGTCCGCCGTCGCCGTACGTCGGAAGTAGTGCAACGGGTTCGCGTACCGCAGGATCTCCTCGACCGCGCCCGGGATCAGCGACGGGTCGGCGCGCAGTTCCGAGAGCTGGGCCGGATGTTCGAGCAGGGCGAGCAGCCCGGACGACAACATCGTGCGGGTGGTGTCGTTGCCCGCCGTCACGAGTTGTACGAAGAAGCTGCCGAACTGGATGTCGGTCATCGCCTCACCGTCGACCTCGCTGTTGATCACGAGCGTGGTGAGATCTTCCGCGGGCTCGGAGCGCCGACGCCCGGCGAGTTCGATTGCGTACATCGCCATCTCGACGGTGGCGCTCATGGCCGCGTCGGCTGCGTAGCCCGCCGCGATGTCGGGGTCCTGCCCGCCCGAGTTCATCTCGGACCAGTGGTGAATCTTCGGCCAGTCCTCGACCGGAATCCCCATCAGCTCGCCCACCACCTGCGACGGCAACTTCGCACAGACGTCGTGCACGAAGTCGAGTTCGCGATCACCGGCGTCGGCGAGGATCGTCCGGCAGATCTCGCGAATCCGACCCTCGAGCCGAGCCATCACCCGGGGCGCGAACTCGGGCGAGACGTTTCGACGGTACGCAAGGTGGCGGGGCGGATCCATCGCCAGCAACATGTCCTGCATCATCGCGAGGCTCTCCGGTGGCAGGTCCTCGAGCACCACGCCACCGGTCGCCGCCGAGAACAGGACCGGCTCCCGCGCCACCTGCACGACGTCCGCGTGGCGTAACACCGCCCAGTAGCCGGGCTCGCCGGGCATGTCCTGCCACACGACCGGCTCCTCCCGCCGGAGCCGGGCGAACTCGTCGTGGGGTGGGCCGGCGATGTATCCCGTCGGGTCGTACAAGTCGTACGCCATCGTCAATGTCTCCTCGAGTGGGCCGCGTCAGCGGGCCAGCGGCGTGAACGGTTCGCACGCTACCGGTCAGCCTGCGCCGGTATCACCTACGCTGCCCGAGACTCCAGGGGGGATTCACATGACTCGTCGCTCGCGAGCGATTGCACTGTTCGGAATTGGTGGACTGGTCGCGGCAACGGTGCTCGGCACCGCGGTGATCGCGGGCGCACACGACAACCACGCGTCGAAGTCGAAAGCGAAATCGAAGCACCCCACGGCGCATTCGATGGCGGACATGCCCGGCATGAAGAAGAGCGGCGCCAAGTCCGACGGCACCAAGACCGACGACAAGGGGCTGTCGCTCCTCAGCAACGGCCATCACGACATGATCGGTACCGAAGAGCACGCGCTCAACCCGGCCGACCGCAAGACCCTGTCCGCACAGATCGCCGCCACCATCGAGACGGCCAAGAAGTACCCGACCGCGGCCGACGCGCTCGCCGCGGGATACCAGCAAGTGGGTCCGTACATGCCGGGGATCGGTGCGCACTACATCAGCTACGCCGGCGGTCAAAGCCTGAACCCCGACGGCACGATGGACGATGCTGATCTCACCCATCCGCTCGCGATCGTCTACGACGGCACGGACCCGACATCGGTGATCGCCGGCTTCATGTACTACTCCATGAGTCCCAAGCAGCCGGCCGGCTTCGCAGGGGCGAACGACGTGTGGCACTACCACGAGTCTCTCTGTCTGAAGTTCGGAGCAAACGGGATCGAGACGCCGTACGGCCTCGACAAGTCGGCGACGAAGAAGCAATGCACGGCGGCCGGTGCCAACCTCATGAAGCAGACCCAGTGGATGCTGCACGTGTGGTCCGTGCCCGGTTGGGAGTCACGCCAAGGCCTCTTCGGTGAGGTCAACCCGGCACTCATGTGTGCCGACGGCACCTACTACCAACTCGCGCCCAAGGACTGGCTGACCCACAAGAAGAACGCCTGCAAGGCCGGCGCCGCGTAAGACAATGCTCTCGTAGCCAGGCCGTTGAGTCGGACGCGTCAGTGGAGTTGGAGTTCGGCCCGGAACGGTCGATGATCGGAACCGACGGGGTCAAGGTCTTCGAGGCTGCGAACGTGGATCTCGGTTGAGATCACCAGGTGATCGAGGCGGGCGACGAGGGTCGGCACCCAGCGCGGCAGCCACGGTGCGATCCCCCATGAGGGTTTGACCGCGAGTCCGAGCACGGCGTGCGCGTCTCGAAAGCGACGGTTGAGCAGACGTTCGTACGGGACCTGGAACGTTCCCGCGTTGAGGTCGCCGAGCACGATCGCCGGGCCGTCGAGATCTCGCACGAGCATCCGGAGCTCTCGGAGCTGATGCCGCCAACGCGTGAAGCCGCTTCGCGTGGATGGCGCATCCGGGTGGACTGCCCGCACTTCGACCCCTCGCGCTTCGACCCCGTTGCCATCAGGCGAAACCTCCGTGTCCGACGGTGAGGTGTGGACGCCGACCCACCTGGCCGCGATCAGCTGAAGGTCACCGTGCTGTTCGACGCGTGCAGATTGGAGCTCGGTCTGGGAAAAGATGCCAACGGCGTACTCGCCCTCGACGGGCTCGGGATGCACTCGGGACGGATAGCGCTGCGCTCCGCCGAGGCGGTCGAATCGGTCGAGCAGGTCGACCGACAGTTCGGTCATCACGAGGATGTCTGCATCCGCTTCGATGAGTTGGTTGATCGCGTCGTCGGGTTCGGGATTGTCGAAGTACAGGTTGGCGAGCGCGACGGTGAAGGTCGGGCCAGTGCCGGTCCGGTGACGCGACGGGTCCCGGATCAACTTCGGGGCGAACAACGGGAACGACAGGATGACGACGATGCCGCCGGTGATCGCGAGCACCGAGTGTCCGGTGATGATCGCGGCGACCGCGATGAGCGCCGACGCGAGCACCGTCAGCGGAACGAGGAGCTGCAATGCCGCGACCACGATGTTGCCAGACCAGCGCGCCAAGCTCGTCGCAACGCCGATGAATGCCGCGACGAGGATGAGTTCACGCGCCACTGTCCACGCGGTCGAGAGCATGGCTACGCCGAGTGGGCACGGAGATCGTCGAGGCTGGCCCACTCGAGCACCCGGGCGTGGGTGGCGTCGAGGACCACCTTGGGTGCCATGCCCGCGTCGAACGCCTCCACCCACCGCGATGCGCAGAGACACCACTGGTCGCCGGCGGTGAGGCCCGGGAACCCGTATTGGGGCATCGGGGTGGAGAGGTCGTTTCCGGCCCGTGCCGAGAACTCCAAGAACTCCACAGTGGTCACCACGCACACCGCGTGCACCCCGGGGTCGTCACCGCCGGAGTTGCAGCAGCCGTCTCGGTAGAAGCCGGTGAGTGGGTCCAAGCTGCACGGAGCCAACTCGGTGCCGAGCACGTTGAGAGCCATACCGCCATTTGAGCACAGCGGCTGATTCAGAGACCGGGCCGAGCGGGACCGGATGTCCACCGCCACGAGATGGAGATGCGCGGGCCCGGCCGGGAGGTCTTGGGGACGGCGTGCTGCCACTCGCGTTGCGCGGCGCCACCCATCACCAACAGGTCGCCCGATCCGGGGCTGATGTCGATGGAGGGTCCACCCCCGGTCGGTCGGACGAGAAACGGTCGGCGGGTTCCGAGCGTGACGATCGCAACCAGCGTGTCGTCCAGATCTCGAAGTTCTCGATCCGCGTGCCACGCAACGCTGTCCCGACCGTCTCGGTAGTAGTTGAAGCCGGGTCGCCGGAGCCGATGGCCGTAGGTCTGCTCGAGCGCGTGCTGCATCGACGGGATGCTCGGATCGAACGGTGGGTCGTCGCGCCGAGCCCAGTACGAGAGGCGGGGGTCGTCGAGCATGCGATCCCACATCCGCCGCCGACCTTGGCGCCACGGCACGGTCTCGGCGAGGTTCACCGCGAGAACGTCGGCGCCGCCGAGCCATTCGCGAGTGACATCGATCCATGATGAGGCGTCCAGCTGGATTCGCTCGGTCCCCGCCGCGTGGGCAACCGCAGGCTCGGTCCCGCCGAGCAGCGTGGGTTGATGGATCACCGCCGATACGTGCATGGACCGGCCAGGTTAGCGAACAGGCGTTCGTGTAGCGGGGCTAACCGGGTTCAGGGACGAAACGCCAAACGTCGCCGTCGACCTGGATTCGGCCGGCGGGTCGGTTGGGGAAGTGGGCGGCGATGAACAGCACGCCAGTCTCGGCCGCGTCGGCCAGCATCCGCCGTCGATGCATCCGCGCGAGATCGGCGTCGACGTCTCCGATCTCGGCCCAGGTCGGTTCGGCACACTGGACGGGATGGTGGAGGATGTCACCCGCGAGGAACGCTCGCTCGCCGTCGGACTCGAGCCAGAGCGACACGTGGCCCGGCGTGTGTCCCGGCGTCGGTTCGAGCCGGAGTCCGCCACCGAGATCCGCGTCGCTGCTGACGATGTCGGCGAGGCCCGCGTCGATGATCGGGAGGATGGACTCGCGGTACGACGGATGATCACTCGCAGCCTGTACGGACGCCAATTCTTCAGCGGTGTAGAGGTGCCGCGCGGTGGGGAAGGTCGGCACCCACCCGCCATCCTCAGGTCGCGTGTCCCATCCGATGTGATCGGCGTGGAGGTGGGTGTGGACGACGGTGTCGATCGCCTCGGGGCTGAAACCCGCGGCGACGAACCGGTCCATGAACGGCCACTCCTGCTGATTCCAGAACGGCAACTCGGAGGTCTTGAAGTTGCCGACGCACGGATCGACGAGCACGGTACGACCCGCGTGCTCGACGATAAGTGCTTGGACCCGCAGGGTGATGTTGCCGTCCGGGTCGGCATAGTCGGCCAGCACCCACGGATGTGAGCGGACGGCGGACGCAGCGGCGGCGGGGAAGAAGAACTCCGGGGGGATATGCGCGATTTCGTCTTCGACGACGCTCGTGATCGTGGCGTCTCCGACGGTCCAACGCTGAGTGTCGGTGGTCACGACACCCAACGTAGCGGTCGTTCAGCCAAGATGGCCGAGGTGTCCCTCGCCGGTCAGTCTTCTGGCGCACGGAGCAGGGCAACGTCCGTGAGCGTGCGCACCCGAAATCCCAGCCGGTCGTAGAGGCGGATGGCGTCGGTGTTCGCTTCGCGGACGTGCAGGAACGGCAGCGCGCCGCGGGCCTGGATCTGGGTTGCGACCGCGACGACGAGCGCGGCCGCGTACCCGCGGCCGCGCGCTCGGGGGTCGGTGCACACGCCGCTGATCTCGACGGCCGTAGGGAGGCGGAGTCGCTCACCGGCCATCGCCACGAGCCCGCGGTCGTCGTCGATGCCGAAGAAGTTTCCGAGCTCCTGGGTGCGCTCGCACCACGGTCCGGGTGCGGTGGTCTCCGCGAGTTCGCCCATCGCCGGCCCATCCGCCGGGCCGAGGAGGCGGATCCGATCTGTGCCGACGGTGGTCGGCCCATCGCCCAGATGATGATCCAGCACGAGTTGGCGGATCTGGAACCGGCGTGCCACGGTCCAGCCTTCGGGATGGGCCGGGTTGCCCGAGAAGAGGGCATGTCCGCCGGGGCCGACGATCGAGCGCATCTCGGCCCACGCGGCCGGATCGGCATCGTCGCGAACCGCACACCACACCGAGAACTCGGGTCGGTACCTCCGGGCGAGTTCGCCGCCCTCGGCTACGTTCGCGTGCGGTCCCGTGAGTGCCTGCCACACTGGGTTGTCGAGTGGGTCCACGGGTCGAGAGTCTCGCATCTGACCGTCGCCGGAAAGCGCCCGATTTCATGACCGTGACCGACGACCGTGGTGCTCGCATCGCCGACCGGCGCCGCGCCGTGGCCCGGTTCCTGGCAATGGCGCTCCTGTGCGCGGTCGCGCTCGTGGCGTTGACCGCCGTGTTCGTGGAAACGCGCGCCGGCCAGCGACTCGACGACGCGGCCCTGCGCGGGCGTGTCGTCGAACACCCGCGTACTCAGGAACGATCGGACCGCTTGCTCCGCACGATCTCGGTGGGCTCCCTGGCCTTCTTCGGGATCTCCTTGGTAGGTATCGCGCTCGCACGCGGTCGGTGGAATCTCGCCGTGGGAGTGGGGGCGGTGATCGCGGGCTCCAACGTGACCACCCAGGTGTACAAACACTTCCTGCACCGACCCCACCTGTTGTTCGGGGTGGACCGGCTGATCATCCCGTTCAACACGCTCCCGAGCGGTCACAGCACGGTGGCGGCCTCGTTGGCGGCGGCACTCGTGCTCGTGGCGCCGGTGCGGCTCCGTCCGCTCGCGGCGACGGTCGGCGCGCTCTA
>JANLTQ010000362.1:0-3372 GCA_031363005.1 Acidimicrobiia bacterium
GGCGACGGCACGCGGTGTTCCTCGACGACCGCGCCGGTGTCGTCAACGATCGCGCCGAGGACTTTGGTGCCGCCGATGTCGAGTCCGATGCCCAACCGCGCGGTCATGCGCTCCCCGGCCGAGGATCAAACGGGATGACTCCGACCGGGAACTCGTCCTTCGCCGTCGCGGGATCGGGCTCGGGCTCGGCGGCTTCACGCTCCGACTCGGCACGAAGGTCGGACCGAGCAGCCATCGCCTCACGTTGCTGCGCGAGCACCGCCTCGGTCGCGTCGACCAACACCTTGACCGTCAGCACCACTTCGTGCGCGGCGGCAACCAGGTGCTCCGCAGCTTCGGGTTGGGCGTCGCTCAGCCCTTCCACCAAGGCCAACAGGGTGGCGAAACCGCCGACCGCGCCGTGCGGGCCCTCCGAGGCCCCGAACGCACCGGACGCCGTGTCGGTGGCTTCTTCTCTCCACCCCATTCCCGGGTCCTCGGCGGCGCCATCGGAGCCGTGCTCGAAGAAGGGGTTTCGGCGGGGCCTCCCCGGATCACGCATAGCGGCGCAGGTTAGTTGTGCGCGCCTTCGACGGCCTTCTTCAGTTCGCGCAACGCGGTCCCCATGATCATCCCGGCCGCACGACGCTTGATGAGCCCCGGCAGCGGGATGGAGAGATCCACCACGAGGTCGTAGTGCACGCGGGTGGCGTCGCCTTCGGGCTCGAATCGGTACGTGCCGTCGAGTTGGCGCAGCTTCTCGCCGGAGTTCAGAACCCACGAGAACGAGTCGGGCATCTCGGAGTAGTCGTACTCGAGCACGTACTTGAAGCTCTGGCCCATCGCCGCGGCCCGGAACTCGACCAACCGGCCGCGACCGAGCTCGTCTCGTTCCTGGATCGTGACCTGTTTCAGATCACGCGCCCAGCTCGGGTAGTTCTCGAAGTCCAGGACGACCGCCAGACACTGCTCCAGTGACGCGTCGATCCGAATTCGTTCATTGGCGTGCTCGGCCATCGGCCCCCCTCTCGAGTCCCCGACGTTGCCCCATCGGACGGGTCGGCCGCAACGGCCGGGTTTCGATTCTCACATCGTTGCGTCGCCCGAAGCTGGCGTGGCGTGCGGCCCAGAGGCCCACGAAGCCGAGACTCAACATCGGCACCAACACCGCGAATGGGTTGGAAGCCGCAGTGATCGCCGTGATGAGCAGACTCAGCCCGAACGACGCGTACAACGGCGTTCGCGCGGTGCCTTCGACGCGACCCTGCACCAAGAACAGGCTGGCGACTGCGATGTCGTCGCCATCCGAACTCCTCGATGCGGCGATCACAAACGCCCACACCCACACCAGCAGCGAGACCGCGAACAACGCCAAGCAGACCCCAGCGCTGATCGCGTCTCCGGCCCCGACCCCGATCAGCGTCGGGATCGAACCGAGTGCGAACAGCGCGTTGCTCACCCACGAGGCGACGATGATTCGTCCACCGGGTCGATCGGCTTCCATGCTCCGCAGGCTAACCCTCACCCCACTTTGGACCGGCCACGAGCATCCAATCGGCGGCCGACTCTCGCCCGGGGCCAGACTGGACCATGCGTGAATACGACCTGATCGTGGTGGGCGGCGGGAGTGGGAACATGCTCTTCGGGCCCGCGTTCGACGGCTGGAAGTGCGCGGTGATCGAAGAAGATCGCCTCGGCGGAACCTGTTTGAATCGGGGCTGTGTGCCGTCGAAGATGTTCGTCGTCGCCGCGGACGTCGCCACCTCGGCTCGAGAGTCCCACCGGCTCAATGTCGATGCCCGCTTCGACCATGTGGACTGGCCCGCCCTTCGAGATCGCGTGTTCGCACGCATCGACCCGATCCACGAGCGCGGCATGCACTACCGCCGCGCCAACGGCATCGACGTGTACGAGTCGCGCGCTCGGTTCGTCGGACCGAAAGTCTTGGAGGTGCACGGCGAGCAGTTGACGGCGCGGCACATCGTGGTTGCGGTCGGCGCCCGCCCCACCCTCCCCGACCTGCCCGGCCTCGACTCGGTGCCGTTCCACACCTCGGACACGATCATGCGCATCGACGAGCTCCCGGGCTCCATGGTGATCATCGGTGGTGGCTATATCGCCGCGGAGATGGCCCACGTGTTCGCGGCGTTCGGTACCGACGTCTCGTTGCTGCAACGCGGACCGCGCCTCCTGCTCGCGCAAGACGACGACATCTCGGCGCGTTTCACCGAGCTGGCCTCGGCGCGCATGCGGGTGGAGACCGGCGTCTTCCACGAGTCGGTCACGCACGCGAACGGTCGCATCACGATCACCGCGCGCCTCGGCACCGGCAGTTCCTTCGAGATCCACGCCGACACCCTGCTCGTCGCCACCGGCCGCCAACCCAACTCCGATCACCTCGACGCCACGGCCGGCGGCTTGGAACTCGACGACCACGGCCACGTGGTGGTGGACCGATACCAGCGCACCAACGTCGACGGCGTGTGGGCGTTCGGTGATGTCGCGAACCACTACCAGTTGAAACACATGGCGAACGCGGAAGGGCGCGTCCTGGCCCACAACCTCGCGCACCCCGACGATCTGCGCAGCCTCGAGGGCACGCTCGTCCCCGCCGCGGTCTTCGCCGACCCCCAGATCGCATCGGTCGGTCTGACCGAACGCGACGCGCGCGCCCAGGGACTTGACGTCGTCGTCAACACCAAGCCGTATTCGGACACCGCGTACGGCTGGGCCTTGGAGGACACCACGAGTTTCGTGAAGGTGATCGTCGACGCCGGCACGCGCCTGATCCTCGGCGCCCACATCATCGGACCGAACGCGGCGCTCCTACTCCAGCCGTTGGTGCAGGCCATGACCTTCGGCCAGACCGCCGACCAGATCGCACGCGAGGTGATCTACATCCACCCGGCCCTCGCCGAGGCGGTCGAACAAGCCCTCCTCGAACTCCCGTAAGCCCACCCGAACGGAGTGCAGCGGAGTGAGCAGCGAGGCAGCGAGACCCACCTGAAGCCCAACCGTCGGAGCACGAGCGAACGAGCAATTTTACGTGAGAACGGAGAGGTCACCCGTGGCGAGTCGGGTCAGCGGTTCGACGCGCCGGTCATAGGACCACTCCGCCTCCGCCCGCGCCCGGGCGGCCGCCCCGAGACCCCCGCGGAGTTCGGGATCGTCCAACACCCTCCGGAGGCGAGACGTGATCTCACCGACGTCGCGCGGGTCGACCACGTACCCCGTCTCCCCGTCGACGACCGCCTCGTGCGAGCCACCACTCCGACCGGCGACACACGCCAGCCCGGAGGCGCCGGCCTCGAGGAACACGATCCCGAACCCTTCGGCTTCGAGACCGCCCCACCGATCGCGACACAACATCGCGAAGACATCGGCGGCCCGGTG
>JANLTQ010000367.1:0-2189 GCA_031363005.1 Acidimicrobiia bacterium
GCATCCGCCACCATCGTGCGCAGCTTGAAGCAACGGATCGTACGGCCGCTCCGACCGATGCGCTCGTGACCGTAGAAGGCGGATCCCTTCGACGTCAGTCGCACCAGTCCCGCCAGCGCGAGCATCACCGGGCCCCAGACAGGAGCGGTGACCACGACGGCGGTCAGATCGAACACTCGTTTCATGCCATCGCGTGCCGCACGGGGCGTCACGGACACGGTCGGGGGTGAGGTCTCCCTCATCGGAGTGTCTACCGACACCAGGTCGATCGAGCGGGCTCGCTCCTCGACGGTACGGAGGTCGATGACAACCTCGCCGGAGACGGCATCGACGCTGATCACGCCGGGAACGTCGGCAACATCGGTGCCCGACGCGTCCACGACTTCGACGCCGGTGATCACCGAGGTGCCACGACCCCGACCGCGCCGACGGCGCGTGCGCTCGGCAGCTCGCAGATCAAGTTCGGGATACACGCCACTCGCCATGGAGTTCCCGCACCTTTCTCCCCAGTTGTCGTTTTCGCCCGAATACAGCAAACGGATGGCCGAGAAAAAACTTCCCTGCCGTCGGTCATCCGCTGCGAAGGTCATTGACGTCGCATTTCCAGGCTCAATGGAGAACCTCGAAGGCCTCAGAACCTACCACCCAAAAGGGATCTTCACAACCAATACTGGGAGGATTGAGTCGTCTGGCCCATTCAAGGAGCCGACGAGGCATCGTCGATACCAAGGAGGTCACGGAAGCCGGAGTGCCTGAAATCGCGCGGAGAGCGAGCTCTGCCACAGGCCTCCCCACCCCAAGGAGTCGTCGAATGCCCTCCAGACCCCGTTCTCGAGTCTTGGCCGCGCTCAGCGTGGTCTTCCTCATCCTGCTCGCCCCACAAATGGCCAACGCCGAGTACGGCTCGTCCAGCGCGCCGAGGTCGCTGCACGGCGCGTCGCACCGTCATCACCTCCGTCGGCATCACCACCGCCACCACCACCGTCGTCACCACCACCGGCGGCCGACACCGACAACCACCACGTTGCCCGCGGTGACCCCTCCGCCGGCACCAACGCCACGTCCTACTCCGGTGCCGACACCGACGCCGACCCCGGTACCCACCCCCATCCCGGTACCGGTGCCCACGCCCACACCCACACCCACACCCACGCCGACCCCAGTGCCAACCCCGACGCCACCACCCGCGCCGGTTCCCGTGCCCCAGGCCAGTGCATGTCTCAGCCAGAGCCCGCAATCGGTGGGTGGTGCGCAGAGCAGCCGGTTCAAGCCGTCGATCAGCGGCCGCCTCGCCGTTGATGCGCGCGGTGCATCGTGGACGCAGGTGGACGACTGGCCGGTCTCGCCGACCGGGAGCGGCAGCTTGTGCTGGAACGGCGGATCGATCGTCGGAACCTGGGCGAACAACACCACCTGGGAGACGTTCCACCACACCGGCGGATTCAGCTTCGCCACCCCGAACTCGGTCATCGAGAACGTCCGGGTTCACAACTACGGTGATGCGATCAACGTCCGGGAGGGCGCGCCGAACTGGGCCGTACGCGGTGCCCACACCTCGTTCATCCACGACGACTGCCTGCAGGACGACTACCTGACCAGCGGCGTCATCTCGGACTCGCTGTTCGACGGTTGTTACGTCGGCATCTCGACCCGACCGTCGTCGAACAACACGTCCTCGGACGGACGGTCCGAAACCGTGACGATGAACAACAACCTGCTGCGCTTGCAGCCGATGCCGACGGTCTACAAGGGCCCTGCGCCCGGCCACGGCGGGTTCTTCAAGTGGGACGACACCGGGCGGTCGCCGAAGTTGGCGCTGCACGGCAACGTGTTCCGAGTCGACCAGACGCCGAACCACGGCAGCCTCGGCCTTCCCGCCGGCTACAACGTGTCGTGTTCGGGCAACACAATCGTGTGGCTCGGTGGCGGCGCCTTCCCCGAGGAGGCCTCGTGGAAGGCCAAGTGCCCCGACACCCGGATCGTCACCAGTGCCGCAACGTGGAACGACGCGGTGGCGGCCTGGAAGACAGCCCACTGATCAACGGACCGACCTGACCGGTGCGACCGCGAGCCTTCGGGCTCGCGGTCGTACTGCGTCCGGGCGCAAGACCCGCCGACTTGGGCCGATGTACTCATTCACGGCTTTCCCGGATCTATCCGGATGATCGCTGCCTACAATTGCAAACGCC
>JANLTQ010000379.1:0-3156 GCA_031363005.1 Acidimicrobiia bacterium
GGCGACGGACGGAGACGGCGTCACCACGCAACCCACGGACGGTGGTGGTGGTGGCACCGCCGCTCCCGTCGCCCGCAAGGCCGGACCGAACGACACGTCGGGTATCACCGACAACGAGATCGTCATCGGGATCCACGCTCCGGTCACCGGCGCGTCGCCGATTCCGCAAACGACGTTCGACACCGGCAAGGACATCTACTGGAAGTTCCTCGCGGACAGCGCGCCGAAGACGCTCGGTGGGCGGAAGGTGCGCGTCGTGTTCCGCGACGACGAGTTCAATCCCAGTCGCGCGGTCCAGGTGTGTCGGGAGATGGTGGAGAACGAGAAGGCATTCGTGCTCGTGGGTGGCGGCGGCGCAGATCAGATCACCGCGTGCGCCAAGTACGCGAGCCAGGCCGGCGTCCCGTACTTCTCGGCCGGAGTGAATGAGGCGGGGTTGACCGACCTCTCGACGTACTTCGCGGTGTCCCTGACCTACGCGCAGCAGGTCCCGCTCCTCATCGACCTGATCAAAGAGATCGGAGCGAAGAAGATCGCCGCCGTCGTGACCGACACACCGTCGTTCAAGGACGCGCACGACACGTTCGTGGCCGCGGCGAAGCGCGCCGGGCTCGACCTCGTCTCGGACGACTCGATCAACAAGACGGCGAGCGAGGCCGAGGCGTTGTCCGAGATCAACAAGCTGAAGCAGGCCGGCGCTGAGGTGGTCTTCCTGCTCAGCTCACCGCTGGTGTTCCTCGGGCTCGCGAGCTCGGCCCGCAACCAGAACTACGACCCGACCTTCGTGGGCCCGGGGATCACGAGTGGTCTGAACGCGGTCATGACGTTCGGCTGCCCCGCGGTCGGCAACTCGCAGTTCTTCTCCCCGTTCCCGGGACTCGACGTGATCAACGAGCTTGATCCCGACTACCTCCAGGCCTACGCACGTTTCGGCAATGGGGCCAAAGCCGACGACATCGGGATCGCGCTCTGGGGACTCAACAAGACGATCGGGCTGATGTTCCAGGCAACACCCAAGCTCGGCCGCGCCGCGCTCATGGACACGATCGAGAAGACCAAGAGCTTCGCTTCCGAGGTGTACCCGCCGGTCGCCTACACCCCGAAGCAGCACTTCGGCGGAACCGGAGCGCAGCAGCTGAAGGCCGACTGCACCGCGAAGCAGTTCACGACGGCTGCACAGTTCGTGAAGCTGGGATCGGGCAAATAGCGACGTGTCCTGGATCCGCGAACGGCAGGTGCTCGTCGTCACGGCCGCGATCGTGGTGGCGCTCGTGGTGGTGCTCGCCGCCGCGGGGGAGAAGGAATCTCTCGTCATCGGTTTGATCGCCGGGTCGGCGTACGGGCTGCTCGCGTTGGGTCTGGTGCTCATCTACAAGTCGAGCGGCATCTTCAACTTCGCGCAGGGCGAGTTCGGAACCGTTGCGGTGTTCGTGCTCTACCTCCTGCACTTCAGGGTGCCGTACGGCGTGGCAATGGTGGGCGCGCTCGCCGCCGCAGTCCTCATGGGGGTGCTGGTCGAGCGACTGGTGGTGCGGCCATTGTTCGAGGCGGCCCGGGTCACGCTGCTCGTCGCGACCGCGGGGGTCGCGTTGCTGGCCACGGCGGTCGAGATCTGGTTCGGCGAGGCGACGGCCCGGCCGATCGCCCGCGCCCTGCCCACGCTCAACCGGGTCACGGTGCTCGGCGTGCAGATTTCCGATCAGCGGCTGCTGCTGCTCGGTGCGCTCGTGGTGCTGGCGCTGTTGCTCGCGCTGTTCTTCCGCAAGACGAACCTCGGTCTCGCGATCCTCGGCGCGAGCCAGGAGCCGACGGCCACCGAGTTGATGGGCATCAGTGTCCGCCGGCTCTCGACCCTCACCTGGGCGATCGCCGCGTTGTTGGGTGGGCTCGCCGGGGTGCTCGCAGTCCCGGAGAGCGGGGCGTTCGGGCCGGGTGCGTTGACCGTGGCGTTTCTCATTCCCGCGTTCACCGCGGCGGTCCTCGGTGGCATGACCAGCCTCCCGGGCGCATTTCTCGGCGGGATCATCGTGGGTGTGGTCGAGGCGGTGGGCACCAGCGCATCCATCTTCGACGGCATCCCGGGCTCGCCCGGCACGCTGCTCGTGTTCGTCGTGCTGCTGGCCGTGCTCATCGTGCGACCCCAGGGCCTCCTCGGGCAGAAGGGGCGCTGACGATGGCCATCACCACACCTCCAGTTGCCACCGCGCCAGCCACGTCCTCCGCCGGCGCGCCGCCGTTCCGTCCGTCGTTGCCGGGTGTAGTCGCACGCGCCATCGTCTGGGTCGCGCTCGCGTGGCTGGTGTTGGTGTTCCCCCTCGGACGCGAGGCGTTCGAGGTCCAGCGGTACTCCGAGGCGGTGATCTTCGGGATCATCGGCCTCTCCCTGAACGTGCTCCTCGGCTACGTCGGCCAGATCTCACTCGGGCATCAGGCGTTCGTTGGGATCGGCGCGTTCACGGCCGCGTACGTGGTGTCGGTCCAGAGCCAGTCGTTCTGGCTCGGCGTGGCCGCCGCGGTTGCGATCGGCGGTCTCCAAGCTCTGATCCTCGGCGGCGTGTCGCTGCGGATCACCGGCCTGTACTTCGCACTCGTCACGTTGTCGTTCGGGCTCGTCGCAGAGAAGAACATCTTTCAGATCGAAGAACTCACCGGTGGCGGGCAGGGTCAGCCCGCGCCGAAGCCGCAAGGTTTCTCCACCGACTGGCGGTACTACTACCTGTGTCTCGCGTTCCTCGCCATCGTCCTCTGGATCGACTGGCGCTTGATGCGCACGAAAGCCGGCCGCGCGCTCCTTGCGTTGCGCGAGAACCCGAAGGTCGCGGAGACGTTCGGTGTCAACGTGAAGGTCTTGACCTTGTTCGCGTTCGTCATCTCGGGCGCGTTCGCCGGGCTGGGTGGGGCGCTCCTGGCGTTCAACGACACGTTCGTGTCGCCCGAGACCTGGAGTTTCAACCTCGCGCTCGTGTTCGTGATCATGACCGTCGTCGGCGGTCTCCGCAGCCGGGCCGGCGTGGTCATCGGCTCCGCGTTCTTCGCGTTGCTCGGCTATCTGCTCGAGAAGTTCTCGTTCCTTCAGGACGGCATCAACGCGATTCCGGGTGCCCCGGACCTCAGCACCGAGATCGCACCCCTGGTGATCGGACCCATCCTCCTGCT
>JANLTQ010000493.1:0-5090 GCA_031363005.1 Acidimicrobiia bacterium
GTCGCGATGGAAAAATGGGTACGCGACGGCGTCGCGCCGCCGCCCAGCCGCTATCCGCGCCTGCAGGACGGGACGCTCGTGCGCGCCGCCGAGGTGGCCTGGCCGAGCATTCCCGGCGTGACATCGCCCAGAACATCCATCGCCGGCACGCGTGGCGTGAACCGGCTCCTGCCGCGAGACGGGGGCGGAGGCACGCCGTTGGTCACCTTCGAGTGGGAGAAGCAGCCCGACCTGGGCGCGAGCCCGCCGACGACTCCAGTGCCGATCTCCGCCCCGATGCCGGGCACGTCGACCTGGACGCTCGTCACTCGCGATACTCGTAGGCAGGTCGTCCGGACTGAATGCGCCAGTGGAAACCTGATCAAGACGGCGACGGTGGTGCCCGACGTCGGCGCCGATTCGGTGCTGGTGAGTCCGGACGGGACCTCGATCACCGTCAATGTTCCGGATCGCAACGAACCGAACAAGCAGTTCACCTTCTCAGTGGACGGCGCGCAGACGGTGCAGACGGTGCAGCCGTGAGTGCTCGTCGGACCGTCGATCGTGAATCTGGCGCGAGCCTCATTCTGGTGCTGGTTGCGCTCACCGTGTTCGGCCTGCTGGTACCGATACTGGGCCAGTTCGGATCCGCCAACGGTGTCTCCGGGTACATCGTGAAGGGTCTGCGCTTCGATCGCTACGCCGCGGACAACGGTGTGCGGGAGGCGATCGCCCTGGCACAGACCGACCGCACGATGGGCCGCGCCTACGTGCCGTGCCCGGATGTCACGTCGACCATGAACGCGGGTTCGACGGCGTTCAGACGTGACGTCACCGTGAAGTGCAAGGGCTTCGCGGGAAGCGGCGATCCGCTCGACGATGCCAGCACCCCCGCCTACGCGGTGCTCGGACTTGATCCGGTCGAACACAGCATCGATGTCGACAGTGCCGGACGATTGAAAACCTCGGGTCCGTGGTGGGCGAACGGCAACCCTGGGAAAACCAGTGCCGACATTCACGGGGTAACCATCGACGCGCGCGCGGATCTGTTCGGTGCCCAGGGTGGTTGCCGAGAGGCCGACAACGCCCACATCTATGCCGCGCCGAAGCGTTGCAACTCCGGGCAGACGGTGGTCAACACCATCCCTGCCTCCACGCCGAATCTCATCGGTGTCCCGGCGGATCCCCCGACCAGCGCGACCGGCGCGTGTGCCTCGATCCCCCCGAGCGGTGTCGTCGAGCTGCAGCCAGGGATCCACTGGAACCTCGATTGGCTCAACGCGCTCTCGGGCGGACGGTGCCCCCGGCCCGTCCTGATCCACCTGCTTCCCGGCGTCCACTACTTCGACTTCGACTTCTACGACCAGTCTCGGCGTGGAGACGGAGACAGCAAATGGCAGATCGGCGGTTCGGGCGCTTCCCCAGTCACCGTCGTCGGAGGGGCTCTCAGCAGCGGAACCGATGCGGCTACCGCCTATAGCCGGGCGGGCCACGCCAACAGTGCGACGGCTCCGGGTACGTGTGACCTCGGCAGCGGAGGAGTGGAACTCGTCCTCGGAAGCCAGAGCAACATCACCGTGGCAAGCCCGGCCCACCTGGAACTGTGCCCACGAGAGATCGGGTCCGGCGCACAGCACGTGGCAATCATCGGGTCGGGAGATGGCGCACCGCCGGTGCCACACGGCGTCGGACCTGGTGTGCCGACGAAGTCAGTCGGTGCGACCGAAGATCCCCGGGACCGGTTCACCTGGAAGAACGCACCAACGCCGGTGGCGCCGATCACGCCCATCCAGCGTCAGGAGTGTTCGTCAGGACGGGACTGCGGTCCGCCGGAGGTCAACTACAGCGAAGGCATCATCAGCGGCCAAGCCCGCGGCGAGGCCACGGTGACCATGGACATCCCCAATCCGTTCACCAAGAATGATCGCCTCGAGTCGCTCCAGGTGAAGGTCTCCCATCGCGAGTCCGAGAACGGTGACCCGGGCAACGACGAGAACGGGCGGGACCGAATCAAAGAGATGTGGTTCGATGTCACGGGACTCGGTGCCCTACGCGAATGCCGGGACCGCCGGCGGTTTTCGGAGAGCGACGACTGGTCCCAGGACACGGTGCCGTGCGACGTCCGAGATGCGAAATTCCCGGTGCCGGACCGCACGACGGTGCCGATCCTGACGGTGACCTTGCACATCACCACCACCGGGAGCGATCGGGGATCGGTCACGGTGGACCTGGACCAGGTTGCGCTCACGGGGACCGCGACCGCGCCGCAACCGCGAGTTCAGGCGTGCGACTGTGACGCGTTCTTCGTCAACAACAACGGACGCGGGAATGCAGCTGCTGCGTATGTGTGGGGAACGGTCGTGTTGCCGACCGCCGATGTGAACGAGGACTTCGGCGGCTCCACCACTTTCCGTCTGGCGCGCGGGGTCATCGCCCGGCGCTTCAAACTCGAGAACTTGGCGAGCGACCCGAACTTCATCCCCGTCTCGTTGCCCAACGGCGGGAAGTACACCGACCGCATCGTCGAGTTTGAAGCCAAGATCAACGGCATCAACAAACCGAAGCTGCGCGCTCGCGTCGAGTTTCCTGATCCCGTCGCCGTTCCCCTGACGCCATCGAAGATCACCGTGTGGGATACCCACCCCTGACGCGCCAGCACTGAGTGATTGTCGTTTGAGCCGTCCGACGGGTGTGTAGGGCGACAAACGCAACGGGCGATGCCGCGCCGGTGCCACACCTGACGGATTGATTGTCGTTTGAGCCGTCCCACAGGTGGCGCAAACGACAAACGCGCCGGGGCGGGGGTGTCAGTCCTCGCGGTCGGGGGCGAGGTCGTCGGCGGTGACGACGAGATCCCAACGGTCGAGGCAGTCTTCACACCGGTAGGTCGCGATGTCGTCTTCTTCGTACGGAGTCTCGGGGTCGGCCGGCTGCACGAGGTGAGCTCGACCACCGCAGTCCACGCACACGATCAATGGAGCGGGACCGAAGCTCATGTGCAGCTCAGGTCGAGACGACGGTGCCCGCCGACGTCATCTGCAGCGAGCACGCCTGGTCGAGTCCCAACACCTGCATGAACCGACCCATCGCCAGGTACTTCGCGATCACCAGCGTGAGCTCCACCACTTCACCCGCATCGAACTCCGCGTTCAGGCGTGCCATGAAGGCGTCGTCGATACGCGCCGAGTCCGTGCAGAACCGAGCCGCGTATTCGATGGCGACGGACTCGGCGGGGGAGAAGCGCGGGTCGGCGGGATCGGTGACGGCGGCAAGATCCTCGTCGGTGACGCCAGCCTCGACGGCCATCGGCGTGCGCCAACCGAGACACACCGTGCACTCGTTGATCGTGGCGACGCGCATCCGGACGAGCTCGTGCAGTCGCCAGTCCAGGGTGCTGTTCCAGACCGCCTGATCGAACCCGCCGACGGCGGACGCGAAGGTGGGCCGGAGCGAGAGTGCGGAGATGACCTCGAGGTGGTCAGCGGGTTCAAGGGGGATGCGCGCCATGCCCGCAGCGTAAACGCGCGGGCGCCTACCGAGGTGCGGTGAGGGGCCAGGGCCGATGCTGCTCGACCATCTGGGCGAGTTCGAGCAGCAACGGTTCCTGGTGGTGACGACCCAAGACCTGGAGACCGACGGGCAGCCCGCGCACGAGCCCGGCCGGAATCTGCATCGCCGGGTTCCCGAAGATGTTCGACTGAATCGTCAGCGCGCCATTGTTGCCCGGCCCCACGTTGACGCCGTTGATGACGTCAGGAAGCGGCCCCTTCACGTTGAAGGCGACGTTCGGGTTGGTGGACGCAAAGACGAAGTCGACTTCATCGAAGATCGCCGCCATCGTCTCGTTCATGCGCACCCGCTGCGCCTCGATGCGTGCCCGCGCCTCGATGTTGTACATCTCACCGACCACCTGCATGCCGAAACCGATCTCGGGCGTCAGATCGTCGGCGCAGTCCGGATAGCGATCGCCGAGGCGCATCACGATCTCGCTCAACCCCGAGAGCGCCCACTCGTAGGAAAGTTCCGGCGTCTTGACCGGCACATCCACCAGCTCGAGACCGGCATCTTCCGCGAGTGCACGAGCCGCGATGTCGACGGCCGCGGCAACTTCGTCGTCGACGAACGCGCTCCCGAGGTCCAGTGCGATGACCGCCTTCTTGCCGCGCAGCGCGTCGCGCAAGGTTCCGAGTCCCGCCTCCCACCCGTCGACGCGTGGCAGTGAGTAGGGGTCGCGATGGTCGAA
This sequence comes from Acidimicrobiia bacterium, assembly GCA_031363005.1. Lineage (GTDB taxonomy): Bacteria > Actinomycetota > Acidimicrobiia > IMCC26256 > JAENVU01 > JAENVU01. Next base: position 4,223 of record JANLTQ010000493.1, read on the forward strand.
GCCGTTGGCGACGTCGAAGAAGCGGGCGATGTCCCTGACCGAGCGGCTGAGACATCCGCTGACCGCGGTGAGCGAGGCCATCACCATCTCGGGACCCTTCGGGATGCGGCCGTAGGTGGCCTTCAACCCGGGGAGACCGGTGAAGCCGGCGGGGATGCGGATTGATCCACCGCCGTCGCCACCGGTGGCGAGGGTGATGAGTCCACCGGCGACCGCAGCGGCGCTCCCACCCGACGAACCCCCGGGCGTGTGGTCACCGTTCCAAGGATTCTTGGTGGCGCCGTTCAGCCGCGTGTAGGTGAGGTTCACGCCGCCGAACTCGGACGCGGTGGTGAGACCGACGGGGATCGCACCGGCGGTCCGCAGCCGGGCGACCTTGGTGGAGTCGAACCCGGCGATGTCGTCCTTCAGTGGGACGGATGCTTCGGTGGCCGGCCACCCGAGCACGTGGTCGAGTTCCTTGATTCCGATCGGCACTCCGCCGAAAGGTTGGGTCACGTCGGCGTTCGCGGCGGCTTTCCGAGCGGCGTCCGGATCGAGGTGGGAGAACGCGTTGATGTCCGACGCGTCGATCGCGGCGAGTGTGGCGTCGAGCTCTTCGAGCGGTGAGCGCTCGCCGCTCCGAAAAGCCTCGACGAGCGAAACCGCGTCTCCATCCCAGGGTGCATCAGTCATGGCGGGAGACTAGGGCGTGGTGATGACGCCACGGAATTGCTGCGTCCGTGATCAGGAGGAGCGGGTCACATCGAACAACGACGGCGGTCCTCGCTTCAGATGCCGATCTGAGGAAGGAGCCATCGGGCCACGAGCCGCGCGGACGGACCTCGGTAGTGCACCCCGTCCTTGCGCATCTCGACGCCGTCGATGA
>JANLTQ010000512.1:0-4756 GCA_031363005.1 Acidimicrobiia bacterium
CGCGACGAAGTGTCGGGTGGCCGCGATTCCCACCAACACGACCACCTCCCAGGCGTGGATCCGGCGGCACCCCACAGCCATCCTCATCACCACGGATCGCTGACCCACGCACACGGCCACACGAGTGACGTGCATCACCGACACGAGCATTGACGGCTCGGCTCGCAGGCCGGAGTCAGGCTGACGAGGACATCGGCCTCGGCTCGTTCGTCAGAGCAGCGCCGAAGCACGCCCCTCGAGGATCATTCGCGACGCAGCTCACGAAGGTGGCCCTCGCGCAACTCCTCCAGAACCTCCCGGTTGATCCGATCGGTGGGAATCGCGGCCACCCGACACTTCGTCGCGGCTCGCAGCGTCGACGTACGCGTCCCACCTTCGAGGGCAGCCCGTTCGCCGAGCACCGCACCGGGCCCGAGCTCCGCGACGGGTTCGCCGTCAACGACGACGGTGAGTACGCCGTCGAGGACCAGGAAGAGCTCGTCACCCGGATCGCCCTGTTCCACGAGAGTTTTCCCAGCCTTGACCGACCGCACGGTGGGTTTCTCGCCGCCGCGCATGATCGTCGCCGAGAGCTGGCGTTCGAGCGCGGTCTCCACCGCCGTCACCAACGCCGGCGAGTCCTCCGCGCCCCAGGGTGTCTTCTTGCCGAACGACGAGCGGTACCAACCTTTGAAGTCCGCGAGCCCGATCTTCTCGACGAGTGTCAACTCGTCGTCGTAGATCCAATGCCGCGGAAACTTGCTCGCGCCGACCACCTCACGTTCGACCGTCCCGTCAACGTGGATAGTGAGGGCCAGCGTGGTCCACACCGTGGGCGCACGGAACTGCACGAACGGAGGCCGGTTCACCCGACGCGGCGCGGGTAGCGCGGTCCGGCCGCCGGTCGTCTGCACGAACCGGACGGCGTGTCCAAGCCGGATCACGTCGAGCTGGATGTCGTCGAGGGATACCGCTTCGAACGTTGCGACTTTCGGACCGAGCCGCACCGTCGTCGCGCCCATGAGCCCGCCGCCCGAGTATCCGGCGTCGATGATCTTGCCGTCGACGACGTCGATCCACGCGGCCAGGTGGTTCGCGAACCGGAATCCGTCCGCCGATCGCAGCGCCTCCAGGTCCGCAATGCGGTCTGTCGGCGGGTCGTCGTAGTGGGTGAACCCAGACTCGAAAGCACCCTTGTTCATGCCGGTGACCGCCTCGGAGGGGATCCACGACACCGACGTGACCGAACCACGTACCTGCATGATCGGCTCCTTTCCGAAGAGTCGGCTCGACCCTACGAACGAATCGGCTCGAGGACGAGGGCGGCACCCCCGCGACGTTGGGGGTGGCAGCCCCACCTCCGGCGCGGGCACGGGCCACCTTGTCCGCCGGCCCGCAACCGGTGATGCTGCGGTGGTGCCGATCACCGTGTTCCTCGCCGACGACAACGTCCTCGTCCGGGAGGGCGTGCGCGCACTGCTGACCATGGAAGCCGACCTCGAGATCGTCGGTGTCGCAGGCGACTACGACGAGTTGATCGCCGGCGCGACCGCCGCCGCCCCCCAGGTCCTCGTGACCGATATCCGGATGCCGCCGAGCTTCCAACAGGAAGGCATCGACGCCGCGAAAGAGCTCCGGCGCCGCCATCCCGGCACTGGCGTCGTGATCCTGTCCCAGTACGACGACCCGGAGTACGCGGTCGCGCTGCTATCCGACGGCGCTGCCGGGTACGCGTATCTACTCAAGGACCGCCTTGCGGAAGGCGACCAACTCGCTCGAAGTGTGCGCGAGGTCGCCGCGGGCGGTTCGGTGCTCGACCCCAAGATCGTCGAGGCAATCGTCTCACCGGTGACGCGCGACGGCGGGCTCACGGCCGACCAAGATCGCCTGCTCAAACTCGTCGCGGAGGGAAAACCGATCAAGGCGATCGCCGCGATGGAGCAGACGACGCCCGCGTCAATCGCGGAAGCAGTCGAGCAGCTCTTCATGACGCTCTCGGAGGAGGCCAGGACCGGGGGATCCGGCGCGTTGCGTCGGCTCCGCCTCCTCCACCAGGCCATCGTCGATCGAGAGGAGCAAGGCGAGACTCTGAGCCGGCTCTTGCCGACGGGAGTCGCAGCGAAGGTACGGGCCGGCGGCGGGCACATCGGCGACACCGAGGAGCTCACCGTGACGGTCCTGATGTCCGACGTGCGCGGCTACTCGGCGATCGCGGAGCAGTCCGATCTCAGCGCGCTCGCCGGCCAGTTGAACGAGCACCGTGCGGCCATGAACAAAGCCATCCTCGACCGCGACGGCACCGTGATGCAGTTCGTCGGCGACGCGGTGATGGCCTGCTTCGGCGCACCGGTCCCACACGCGCATCACGCCCAGCACGCACTTGACGCGTCCCTCGCGATGCTGCGGGCGCAGATCGAGCTCGACGCCGAATGGGAGCGGCGCGGACTCCCCCCGTTCGGACTCGGCATCGGCGTGTCAACCGGACCGGTCGTGGCGGCGATGCTCGGCTCCGAAGCGCACCTCGAGTACACCCTCGTCGGTGACACGGTGAACCTCGCGCAACGACTCCAGGATCTGGCTCGGCCGGCCGGCTGCGTGGTGGTCGCCGAATCGACCCTTGGCGCGCTCGATCAGATCCCGCCGCACGACGCGCTCGACGAACAGCTCGTCAAGGGTCGCATGACACCCGTGCGAGCATTCCGAATAGAAGGCACCGTCCGCACCGAAATCGAAGGGGCATAGACATGAGCGAAGCGGGAACAGCATGAGTGAAGCGGTAGTCGTGGCGCGTGGGCTGCGCATGAACTTCGAATCCGAAGGCGCGCCGGTGCGCGCGTTGCGCGGCGTGGATTTCGAGATGCAAGCCGGCGAGTTCGTGTCCGTCATGGGGCCGTCCGGGTGCGGGAAATCCACCCTCCTCAATCTGGTGGCCGGGCTCGACTCACCGACGGACGGTGAACTCGTCCTCGCCGGCGAGTCACTCATCGGGAGGACCGAGGACGAGCTTGCAATCATGCGTCGCCAGCACATCGGCATCGTGTTCCAGTTCTTCAACCTGCTCGAGGGCATGACTGCACTCGAGAACGTGACGCTGCCCGCCGTCATCGCCGGGAGCCCGCGCAAACGAGCGGAGACTCGAGCCCGTGACCTCCTCGACCTCCTCGGACTTGCGGAGAAGGCCAAAGACGCGCCCGGTGTGCTCTCCGGCGGCCAACGCCAGCGGCTCGCGATCGCCCGAGCCCTGGCGAACGAGCCGACCCTGCTCCTCGCCGACGAGCCCACGGGCGCGCTCGACTCCGAAGGTGGCCACGAAGTCCTCGAACTGTTCCGCCGGCTTCACGCGAACGGGCAAACGATCCTCCTCGTGACCCACGATCGAGATGTTGCCGACGCGGGGAATCGCATCGTCACCATGCGCGACGGGCGTATCGAACACGAGACTGCATCCGGTGGCGCAGTGCCGAGCCCGGCGAAGGTCTGAGCTTCGATCGATGAGATCCCCCAGGCGTCGACTGCAGGGCGCGTGATGCAACGCAACTGGCCCGCACGGCTTGGCGCCCTCGCGGGTATCAGCGGCGCGGTCGTCGCCACGCTCCAATCCACCCACACGCAACTTGGGCCCGGACGCTTCGTGCTCCTCGCGGTCGCGCTGGCGTGGTGCGTCGGAGCAATCGCGACGAGCTTCGAGCGGCCCGAAGAACCACTCGGCACCGCTATGGCTGCGATCGGTGGTGCCATTGCCTTGGCCATGCTCGGATCGGCCGAGCTCGCCGGCCATCCCGGCTCCGATCTCGCCGCGCTCATTCGAGCCGTCGGCATCGCGGCGATTGCTCCGCTCGGACTGCATCTTGCACTCGGACTCCCGGAGGGACACCTCGAGAGTCGCGTTCGCCGGAGCTGGGCGCTCGCGATCGACGCGGCGGGCGCAACCTTGGCAGTGTTGCTCTTCGTCGACCGACCCCACGTCAAGACAGTGGGAATTTTGACGCTCACGATCATGGCGATCGCGATAGGTCTCGTCGGATACGTCGGCCGGTGTCAGCGCGCGCGCACTCAGGTGGCGCGGGCGAGGTTGCAGTGGCCCGCCTGGGGCGTGCTCACCGCGGCGGGCATCTCCCTCGGAGCAGTCCTGCTGAACGCACTCGTCGATTGGCCCCCGCCACTCCGCGCGGTCGCCGTGACCTCGACGGTGTTGATTCCCTTGTCGCTGGCGCTCGGCTCGCACCGGGCACTCACCGTTCGCATCGACCGGCTGCTTGTTCACACCATCACCTCCGGTGGACTCGCGGCGATCATCGGTGTGGTCTCGCTCGGCGTGATCGCATCTCTCGGCCGGTCGCTCGATGCGGGCGAACGCAGTCTGCTGGGCCTCTCGATCGCCGGCGCGGCCGTCGCCGCGATCCTCTGGGTGCCGGCACGGGAGCGACTCCAGGATTACGCAAATCGGCGCGTGTACGGCGAGCAGCACGCCCCTGACGAAGTGATCCGAACCTTCGGAAGTCGTCTGACCCGTGCATTGCCGCTCGAAGAGTTGTTGCTCCAACTCGCCGAGTCCTTGAAGAAGACGATGGACCTCGAACGAGCCGAGGTCTGGACGCGCAACGGAGGCCAGCTCGAGCGGTCCGTCTCCGTGCCCGATCGCGGCCACACCGAGCTCGACCTGGCCGATGAAGAGGTGGGAGTGATCGCACGCGCCGGCGTGTCGGGCCCGGCCTGGATTCGGGTCTGGCTCCCAACCCTCCTCAGCGAGAGTTCGGCCGACAACGAGCCGCCGGGC
>JANLTQ010000488.1:0-3159 GCA_031363005.1 Acidimicrobiia bacterium
GTCGTGGGCGGGTTCCGGGTGCACAAGGACGGCGCCGGTGTGGGCTCGCTGCTCCTCGGCCTCTTCGACGTCGACGGCACGTTGCACCACATCGGAGTGGCATCGAGCTTCAACGCGACGACTCGGGCGCAGCTGGCCGAAGAACTGGAGCCGTACCGAACGGGCGCACTCGTCGGTCATCCGTGGGCCGATTGGGCCAGCGCGGCGACCGAGGTCCCCGACGGGCAACGCCGCCCCGGCGCGGTGAGCCGCTGGAACGCCAAGAAGGATCTTTCGTGGGAGCCCGTGCGGATCGAACTCGTCGCCGAGGTGGCGTACGAGCACATGCAGGGCGACCGGTTCCGGCACACCGCTCGCTTTCAACGGTGGCGGCCGGATCGCGCGCCGCGGTCGTGCACGTACGAGCAGCTCGACGTGCCGGTGCCGGTGACGCTCCGAACGGTGTTCGACGCCGGCTGATCCGGTGTGAGACTCAGTCGGCGGGCAGGCCGTGGTAGATCGCTCGTAGGACCGGCGCACGGCGCGTGACGTAGTGGTTGATGTCGTCCGACGGTTCGCAGAGCTCGGCCAGGGCTCGCCACGGTAGGTACGGGTAGCGGTGATGTTCGTCGTGATAGAGCAGCCGCGGCGACGTCCAGACGATGCGATCAACGAACCCGCAGTCCGTCGTGCGCGACACGTGGCTGCCTTCGACCGTGGCCACGCCGTCGGGGTCGAGGCGCGCGTGTTGCACCAGTGTTCGGAGCCGGTTGAGCAGCGGATAGAGCGTGACCAACGATCCGTAGTAGAGGACGATGACGTCGAGGCGTCCGAGCCACACCATGCCGGCGAGCAGCGCAAGGAGGCAGCCGGCGAACACGATGCGCAGGCCGAGCCCACCGCCGCCTTCGGACTGTTCGGCTCGGAAGCGTCGGTACTGCACGACCATCGTCCCACCGACGAGGTCGCGCAGAATCGCGCGTCGGAACTCGCGCTGGGTCGGAACGTCGAGGAACACCGTTTCCGGATCGTCGGGACCGAAGAAGCCGTCGGCGCGGTGGTGGGCGGTGTGCGAGGCGCGGTAGACGCCGACCGGCAACGCGAACCAGATCCCGGAGAGCAGATTGCCGAGGATGTCGTTTCCGCGGCGTGAGCCCATGAGGCTGTAGTGCGCGGCTTCGTGAATCCATTCCGACATCGCACGCTGGTGAACCACGCACGCCGCCAATGACAGTGGCACGTACGCCCACCACGGCAACCAAGCGAACCCGAGCCAGAACCACGCGATCAGCGCTGCGTCAGTGGCGGCGAGGTGCGCGACGTTCAGCAGCGAGTCACGGGGACGGAGGTGGGTGCGACGCAGTTCCGCGAGATTCGTTCGCGGCCCGCTTGCGCCCACGCCGTCCCCGTCATTGGTCATGGCCGCGTTCATGTCCGAGCCTTCCGGCCGACGGCGGACATGAACGCGGTGCCGCCGAACGCCGCGTCCAACAGGTTCATGGGCAGGAACGCGAGTAGCAGCAGTGGGTAGTACCGCGATCTCGGCGTACGCGAGCGGTCGATCCCGTGACGGCGGAGCTCGGACTGCACCGAGAGCGCCCACCCACAGCTGTTCGGCTCCCAGCGGACGGCCTCGGTCTCGAGCCCGGACGACTCGATGAGTCGGCGAACAGTCTCACGGTCGAAGAGATAGAGGTGGCGGGGGTAGTGAATGAGCCCCCATCGCTGTTTCCAGATCTTGGCATCGAGGGAGCCGACATTCGGGGTCTCGAGGTACAGCACTCCACCCGGTGCGAGCAGCGAGGTGATGCGGGCGATGGTGGCGACCGGATCGAGGACGTGTTCGATGACGTGGCTCATGAAGATCAGGTCGTACTGCTGGTCGGTCTCGAACTCCTCGAGCGTCCCGCAGAAAACGTCGAGGCCCCGCGCCTTCGCCGCCGCAGCCGCCTCTTCGCTGAGCTCGATCCCGTGGACAACCGGGAACTCATCGGCGAGGGCGGCGAGCACGTCGCCGTTGGCGCATCCGATCTCGAGAAACCGACCGCCGGGTGGAAGATGCTCGCGGCATCGTCCGGCCTGGCGGCGCTGGTACCGACCCAGCAAGAAGCGGGCGAGGGGGTTCCCCTCGGTAGCGAAGCTGTGGTAGTCGGGCGGGTACAGCGACGGCAGCTCGGCACGCGTCGGCATCGGCTCCATGGCCACGAGCCGGCAGTTCGAACAGCGCACCAAATCTGCCGGATTCGTCATGAAATACTCGAAATCACGGCAGTCGTCGTAGAGCAGAACGGTACGTTCACCACAGAGCACACAGGAGCCGGCCACGACCCAGAAACGATACTCCGCTCGGTTCGTACGGCCGGGCCCGGAGATAGGTCGTCTGGTAGTGTCGCCGGGCTCCACTGACGCAAAGGTCGGTGGAGTGGTTCTTCGGAGCCAGGCCAACGTGGGCCCAGTGCCCACGTCTCTTATTGACTGGACCCGGTTTCGCACCGGATGGAAGGGAGGTGGACACATGACCGACCGCGCACAGGCACTCCGTGCCGAGCTCGAGCCGATCGTGGCCAGCCTCGACCTCACCATCTATGACGTGACCCTGAGCGGCGGCGACCGCCCGACGTTGGCCGTGCTGCTCAGCCGGCCCGGCGGCGTGGACCTCGACGCGCTCGAGACCGCGACCCGCACGATTTCGGCGACCTTGGACGCCTTGGATCCAGTGCGCAGCCGCTACCTGCTCGAGGTGTCGAGTCCGGGTCTCGAACGCCCGCTGCGGACTCCCGAACACTTCGCCGGTGCAATCAACGAGGACATCACCTTGAAGACGCGGAACGAGGCGGGCCATGTGGAGCGACTCCGCGGCACGCTCGTCACCAGCGACGACACGTCGATCACCATCCGAACCGACACCGTCGACTCGACCGTCGAACTGGCTGTCGTCGAGCAGGCGCGCACCGTCTTCGTCTGGGGTCCTGCGCCCAAGCCCGGTACCGGGTCTCGCCCCGGCCGGAAGAAAGAGGTCGCGGCGAAGTGAAGAGCCAAGCGGAACGAAGCCACAGCGGACTGACTCGCCATGATCGCGGAGTGGAGCGACCATGAATTCAGACATGATGGAAGCGCTCGACACGATCGAGCGCGAAAAGGGGATCTCGGTCGAGATCATGCTCGAGGCGTTGGCGAACG
>JANLTQ010000535.1:0-9463 GCA_031363005.1 Acidimicrobiia bacterium
CCCCAACAAAAAAATCCGCCCGGAACGGGCGGGTGAGGGATGGTCGCAGGTGGTGGGTACCCTCGCTCTATGAGTAGGAGAGCGTCCGTCCGCGCGCACAGAAGATGACCTCGGAGCGGGCGGAGCGGTGGGCGTCGACAATGGCGGGGCACGGCGACGGGCAGGTGCGGCGGGCCCACGTGGATGTCGACGCCAAGATCGGGGCCGTCACGGCCTACGGCCGGCTCGAGCGTGAAGCCACCGAAGACGAGGTCCTCGCACCGGGCGCGACACGTGCTCGTGGCGGTGGACACCGCGCTCGAGAAGAAGCGCCGGACGAGCTCCGGACCTGTTTCGAACGGGATCGAGATCGGATCCTGCACGGCACCTCCGCGTTTCGCCGGTTAGCGGGCAAGACCCAGGTCTTCATCTTTCCCGAAGATCACCAACGCACTCGGCTGACCCATGCGCTCGAGGTCGCTCAGGTGGCGACGGGAATCGCGCGAGCGTGCCGCCTGAACGTTGCGCTCGCGGAGGCGATCGCGCTGGGGCACGACTGCGGCCACGGGCCGTTCGGGCACGCCAGCGAGGATGCCTTCAGCCCGTACGTCGCCGGGGGGTATGACCACGCCGTCTGGGGCGCGGATGTGGTGCTCGCGCCACTCAACCTCTGTGTGGAGACGCTCGACGGAATCCGGAACCACTCGTGGTCCCGGCCCGCGCCGATGACGCCCGAGGGGGAAGTGGTGGCGTGGGCGGACCGCATCGCCTACGTGTGCCACGACTTCGAGGACGCGGTACGCGCGGGCATCGTCACGGCCGGAATGCTCCCCGAGACGGTCCGCGAGCTCTGTGGCGACCGCAGAAGTCGTCAACTCGACGCGTTGATCAACGGCGTGATCGACACGACCTTGCGGCACGGCGAGATCGGGCTCGGCTCGGAGTTGGCGGACGCGCTGGCCGCGTTCCGGTCGTTCAACTACGAGCGGATCTACATGCGGCCGGCATCGGTGGCCCAAGGAGAGGTAGTGGTCCGAGTGCTGCGGGCACTGGTCGAGTTCTTCTCGGACCGGCCCAACGCCTTGCCGACCCGGGAAATCGAAGGGACGGACCATCCCGCCGAAGGTGCGGCCGCCGGATCGGATCAGGCTCGCCGGGAGGCCGTCCGGTACGTAGCGGGGATGACGGATCGGTTCGCGTTCGCCCAAGCCCGAGCTCATCTCGGTTGGGACACCGCCGGACTTCCCGCAGGACTCGACATCATTCGATGAGCGCGCGGGTTGTGGTCGGCGAGCGGGAATCGACGCCGACCGAACCCCTACCCTGACGCCCGTGGGGATCCTCGAAGAAGACATCGCACGAGTTCGGGAGACCACCGACATCGTCGCGTTGATCGGCGAGCACGTTGCGCTCAAGCGCAGCGGCGGCCGCTTTTCCGGCCTCTGTCCCTTTCACGGCGAAAAGACGGCCAGTTTCTCGGTCAACGCGCAGCTCGGCGTCTACTACTGCTTCGGGTGTCAGGAGAGCGGCGACGCGATCACCTTCGTCCGCAAGATCGAGGGGCTCGAGTTCGCCGACGCGGTGGAACGACTCGCGGCCAAGGCCGGGATCACCCTGCGGTACGACTCCGCCGGCGCCACCCAAGATCGTCGCAAACGACAGCGCCTCACCGAGACGGTCGGCGCGGCGGTCGAGTTCTACCACCGGCTGCTCCTCGAGGATTCGGCGGGCGGTCACGCGCGCGGGTACCTGCGAAGTCGCGGTTTCGACGGCGATGCGGCACGGCAGTTCAGCCTGGGCTGGGCGCCCGACGGCTTCGACACGCTGGTCCGACACCTGTATTCGTTGAAGTTCAGCCGGGACGATCTCGAAGCCGCGGGGCTCGCGTTCGTGAACCGGTCGCAGAAAGCCCAGGACTTCTTCCGCGCTCGGTTGATGTTCCCGGTCTTCGATCGGGCCGGAGATCCCGTCGGCTTCGGTGGTCGGACCCTCACTGACGACGGTCCGAAGTACAAGAACACCAAAGACACCCAGCTGTACCACAAGAGCCGATTGCTCTACGGCCTGAACTGGGCCAAAGCCGAGATCGGTGCCCGGGACGAGGTTGTGATCTGCGAGGGCTACACCGACGTCATGGGTTTCGCTCTGGCGGGCGTTCCGAACGCAGTCGCTACGTGCGGGACCGCGTTGGCGGATGACCACGTCCAGATCCTGAAGAGCTTCACCCGGCACGTGGTGTTGGCGTACGACGCCGATGCCGCGGGCCAGAGCGCGGCGGAGAAGTGGTACCAGTGGGAGCAGCGCTTCGACATCGAGGTCAAGGTCGCGGCGCTGCCGCCCGGCCAGGATCCGGGCGATCTCTGGAAGGCGGATCCGGCGGCGCTGGTCAAGGCGGTCGAGGGGGCTTCGCGCTTTGCGCAGTTCAAGATCGATCGTGCCTTGGCGGCCGCCGACTTGGTGACCCCGGAGGGGAAGGCGCGAGCTGCGGACCAACTGGTTCCGGTCCTGCGCGAGATCCCGAACGAGCTGGTCCGCGAGCAGTACATCCAGCTGGTGGCAGGCACCACCGGAATCGATCACGCCTGGTTCAAACAAGCGGTCGCTCGACGCGGCGCACCGCGCGCCACCGAGGCTGAGTCGGAGGGTCGGCGCGCCGCGCCCGTCGCCGTCGACCGGCGTGAAGAGGATGCATTGCGGTGGGCGATCCACCGACCGGAGCTGGTGGTCGACTGGTTGGACGCGCCGCTGTTCAACGACCCGGTCGCACGCGAGGCCTTCGAACACCTGTGGTCGGCCGACGAACTTCACGAGGCAATCGAAGGCGCTGAGGGTCCGGCGCGGGCATTGTTGGAACGTCTTGCCGTCGAGGAACCGATGGACGACGACGAGCCGGAGACCGTGAGAGCGCGCTTGGTCGTGAACATCGCCGGTCCCGCTGCTGAACGAATGCGTCGTCAGTTCCTCCAAGATGGCGACGAACGGGCGATGCAACTCGCCACCATGCTCGATCAACTTCGCAACGGTGCACACGCAGGATGGGCGGGCGGCGAAGGGGCGGCCATGCAGTTGGTACGCTGCATCTCTTCGTGGACGACGAGCTGAACGTACCCTCACCCGTGGCGGACGGGTCGGTTGCACCGGCACCCCAACCGACATCAGACGCCCAGAGCAACGACGGCATCGATGATCTGGTCGCGCGCGTGCGCGAACGGGGTTTCGTCACGACAGGCGAAGTGTTCGCGGCACTTCCCGATCTCGAGCCGGCGACGGCTGAGTTGGCTGCGATCTACACGACGTTGGAGGGCAACGGGATCCAGGTCGTCGACGAGATCATCGAAGAACTCCAGCTCGAAGACCAGCGCCGCGCCGGGGGAGGAAGCGACGACCCCGGGCGAGTGATCGAGCCGATCACCCCGCCCGTCGCCGAAGTCGTTGCGGAGGAGACACCGCCGGAATTTGTCCGCACGCCTCGCCCCGCGAGGCCTCGCCACACTCGCAATCTGAGCTCGACGTCCAGCTTCGATCCGGTCCAGATGTACCTGAAGGAGATCGGCAAGGTTCCGCTCCTCACCGGCGCCCAAGAAGTGAGCATGGCCAAGCGGTTCGAGGCCGGCCTCGGGGCCGTCGAGCAGCTCGAAGCCGAAGACGCTCATTCGGCGGAGCAGCGCGCGAGTCTGCGTGCGGTCGTCCGTGACGGTGAACTGGCGAAGAGCCAGCTGATCGAAGCCAACCTGCGCCTCGTCGTCTCCATCGCCAAGCGCTACGTCGGCCGCGGTATGGCGCTGCTGGACCTGGTCCAGGAAGGGAACCTCGGACTGATCCGCGCGGTGGAGAAGTTCGATTACTCCAAGGGCTTCAAGTTCTCCACCTACGCCACCTGGTGGATTCGCCAGGCGATCACCCGCGCCATCGCGGACCAGGCCCGCACCATCCGGATTCCGGTGCACATGGTTGAGACCATGAACAAGGTCACGCGCATGCAGCGCCAGATGCTGCAAGAGCTCGGGCGTGAACCGACGGTCGAAGAGATCGCGGCGAAGGTCGAACTCACCCCGGACCGCGTGCGCGAAGTGCAGCGGTTGGGCCAAGAGCCCGTTTCGCTTGAAGCGCCCGTGGGGTCCGAAGAGGATTCGTCACTCGGTGACTTCGTGGAGGACCCGAACGCGACGGCCCCGGCCGCGGCCGCGACCCGTGCCCTGCTGACTGAAGCGGTGGAAGAGGCGCTCGAGGAACTGAACGAGCGCGAGCGCGCGGTGGTGCGAATGCGCTTCGGTCTCGACGACGGTCAGGTGCGAACGCTCGAAGAAGTGGGACGCGAGTTCAAGGTCACTCGCGAGCGCATCCGTCAGATCGAATCGAAGACGCTCGCGAAGTTGCGTCACCCGACGCGATCGAATCGCTTGCGGGACTACCTCGAAGAAGCGTGACTCGAAGCCGCAGCCGCGTCAGCCGGAGCTGCGTCAGCCGGCGGTGACGTCGACCGTCGGCACGAGGTGGAGGTCCGGCGCATCGTCGGGACGGAACCGTTCGACGCCGAGCTCGACGGCTGCTTGCATCCGCTCGAAGAGGCGGCTGTCGCGGAGCCGTTCCAGGCGTCGGTGCATCTGTTCGTAGCGGGCACGCCCGGCGCGAGCACCGAGGTAGTAGCCGAGACCGAAACCGAGCGCGAGGCCGATGCGAAACTTCATGGCCCATTCCTAGCGCGCCACGGGGGCTCGATGTCGAGCGGTGGAAGTCAATCAACTCGACCTTTGTGCGCTGGTCCACCGATACGGTGGGAAAACGCACAAAGGTCCAGCCGATGATGGTGACGGCACGCTCGACGAGCTGGCACCACCGTCCAGCTGGATCAGGTTCGAACCGGGCGCGGGATCATCGACGTTCCGGGGTGCTTTGCTATCCTCGCAACTCATTCCGGGGTAGCTCAGTTGGTAGAGCGTTCGACTGTTAATCGAATTGTCGCGAGTTCGAGCCTCGCCCCCGGAGCCCTTTACGTCAGTGCGAGTGCAGCTGAGCCCGCGGTGATCGCCGGCACCAGCGCCGTGGCAGTCGGCAGCAATTGCTCGCAGAAGAATCGCGCCGTGCGCTTCTGAGCAACTTCGAGATCAGTGCCGCTCGCCAGGGTCGCGGAGTTCAGCATCAGGTGGCCCGCGGTGAGCATGGCGAGCAGTCGCAGGTAAGGGGTCGCGCCCGCCAGCGCATCGTTGACGTCCGTCGCGCCCGCGAGATACATCGTGGCCGCCTGCGTCGCGGTCAATGCGGCGCGCAGGGCGTCACCGGTTGCGTGCAGGTCGGTGTCGGTAATCGCGACGATGTCGGCTTCGATGCGAGAAAAGTGTTCCATCACCGCGGCACCACCGCGCAGGCCGAGCTTGCGACCGATGAGGTCCATGGCCTGGATGCCGTTAGTGCCTTCGTAGATCATCGCGATGCGAGCGTCGCGCAGGTGCTGGGCGGCGCCGGTCTCTTCGATGAACCCCATCCCGCCGTGGATCTGGACGCCGATCGACGTGACGTCGAAACCGACGTCGGTGGACCACGCCTTGGCGAGGGGCGTGAAGATCGCGGCGATCTCTTCGTTGCGGGCGCGCACGTCGGCATCGGGGTGATGCTCACTGAGATCCAAGGCTGCGGCGGTGGCGTAGATGAGGCGGCGCATGGCCTGGATCTGGGACTCCATCGTCAGCAACATTCGCCGGACGTCGGGATGGTCGATGATCGTGGCGCGTTCACCGCGAGGGGTGTCCGTCGCCCGTCCTTGTTGGCGAACCGTCGCGTACTCGTGTGCCTGCTGGTACGCGCGCTCGGCGAGGGCGAGCCCTTCGACCGCAACACCGATACGCGCGTGGTTCATCATCGTGAACATGGCAATGAGTCCATTGTTCAACTCGCCGACGAGCTCGCCGACCGCGCCGTCACCGCTCTCGCCGAAGGACATCACGCACGTGGGACTCGCCTTGATCCCCATCTTGTGTTCGATCGAGACGCACACGGCGTCGTTGCGCGTGCCGAGCGAACCGTCGGCATTCACCAGGTACTTCGGCACGACGAAACACGAGATGCCCTTGGTCCCGGCCGGCGCGTCGGGAGTCCGAGCCAACACGAGATGCACGATCTGTTCGGAGAAGTCGTGCTCGCCGAAGGTGATGAAGATCTTGGTGCCGGTGAGCCGGTAGGTGCCGTCCGGCTGGGGAACCGCCTTGGTGCGAATGACGCCGAGATCCGAGCCCGCGTCGGGTTCGGTGAGACACATCGTCCCGGTCCACTCTCCGGTGATCATCTTCGGCATGTACGTGGCCTTGAGCTCGTCCGAGCCGTGCGCCTCGAGCAGCCGAGACGCACCCTGTGACAGCAGCGGGCACATGCTGAACGCGAGGTTCGCAGTGGAGACCAACTCTTCGAAGACCACGCCGACGAGGAATGGAAACCCGCCGCCGTCGTACTCGGGCGACCCGCACACTGCCCCCCATCCCGCTTCGACGTACTGCTGGTAGGCCGCGACGAAGCCGGGCGGCGTCGTGACTGTGTTGTCGGCGTTGTGCACGCTGCCGACCTGGTCGCCGATCACGTTGAGTGGCGCAATGGTCTCGGCGAAGAAGCGGCCGGCCTCGGACAGCAGGTCGGGGATCGAGTCGGCGTCGACGTGCTCGAAATCGGGGAGCGCGGTGATGTCCGCGATTCCGCACTGTTGGAGGACGAACTCGATATCGGTGAGTGGTGGCGTGTAGTCGGTCACGGACACATTCTGACCCAGGCTCCCTCGATAGGTCGCACGTGGAAGGGCGACGGCAGGTCAGGATGAGTGGGTGCCGGAACGAATTCCAGTCGCGGGAAGCGAGCTCGCCAGCCTCGATCTGTTCGCCGGAGTCGAGCCGGCGCGGCTCGGACCGCTGACAGAAATGCTCAGCACGCGTGAGTACCGCGCCGGTGAAGTCCTGCTCCGACAAGGTGAACGCGGAACCACGTTCATGATCGTGCTCGACGGAACGGTTGCGATCCATCGGACGCTGGGTGCGGTCGTCACGGACCTCGGTGCGGCGGAGCGTGGCGCGATGCTCGGAGAACTGTCGGCGATCACCGGCGAGCCGCGGCGAGCCACCGTCGTCGCGTCCTCTCCCGTTCGGGTGGCGATCGGTGGACGCAGATCCTTCGACGCGCTGCTTGCAATCCCTGAGGTGACCGGTCAGCTCCGCACATTGGCGGCGCGCCGGCTCGCCGAGATAGCTACGACGGTTCCGGTGGACCTCGGGCATGAGCCGGCCATCGTCCTCCGCCCGCTGTTGGCCCACGACCACGACCAAGTCGCGGCCGCGATCCGCAGCCAACCCCAAGAGTGGATTTACAGCCGGTTCTTCTCGGGAGGGATGCCGAGCAATGCCATCGTCGACTATCTGACGCACGTCGACTACCTCAGACATTTCGCGTGGGTGGTTGCGAACGCCGAGACACTCGAGGGCGTCGCCATCGGTCGCTACATTCGGCTGCGAGAAGATCCGGACACTGCGGAGGTGGCGTTCGGCGTCCGTGATGACCTGCGGGGGAGCGGGCTCGGCACGTTGTTGCTCGGTGCGCTCGCCGTGGCCGCGACGTACGCCGAGATCGAGCGATTCCATGCCGAGACGCTGCACGAGAACCGCGCGATGCAACAGGTCCTCAAGAAGGCCGGCGCGCACTGGGCCTTCAGTGACTCGGGGTTGATGGAAACGACGTTCGCGGTTTCGGACGCCCGGTCGGTCATCCCGGATGAGGTCGCGTTGGCGCTCGGCGCAGTTGCGAAGGAGATCGTGACCGGTGCCGGGCTGGCGCTGCGATTCCCGTTGTGAGGAACCGGCGCTCGAGTGGACGAGGGAATCCCCATTCCCGTCCACCCGAGCGGTCCGGTGTCTCGGTGCTCAGACCGTGGGGCGTTGTAGGAGAACCCCGTTGTTGCTGGCCTAGAAAACATCGGGCGTCGATCGCAGACTTTTGAGCCGGTACTTTTACCCAAAGTCAGCCGCGTGACCGGGCCCAATGAAAGGCGGACGGTGAAGCCGCGGTCGATGCCGGGGTAGCGTGCCGCGCCTGCGCCGCTTGGGAGCGGCGACTCGGTTGGATGCAGGGGGAGGTTCCGATGCGAGCAGCCAGGTGTGTTGTCGCGATTGCGATGCTCGGTGTGCTGTCCGGGTGTTGGACGGTGCCGGGTGCGGGACCGCAGCGATCGGGTCACAACCAGTTCGAGTCGACGATCACGACGGTGAACGTCGCGAGTCTGGCGAAAGAGTGGACGTGGCAGGCCGATTGGACGACGGCGCGCGAAGTCTCCGATCCGATCGTGTCCGTGAGCGGCGTCCATGTCTCGGTTGGTCATGAGCTGGTGACGATCAAGCCCGGCGACGGTGTGGAACGGTGGCGCACCCCGCTCTTCGCCGCCGACAATCCTGTGCTCGTCGCTCGGAACCCGGCGGCCGCGAACGGACGCGTCTATGTGTCGGTGCAGTCGGCGAGCCCGATCGTTGCGAGTGGAACTCGGGTGTTCGATGCGAACACCGGCCAGGACCTCGGCGTCGCGGCTGCCGCCGCAAACGACGTCACCGTTCCGCGAGACTCGAAACTCCTGGGTGCGTACACCTTGAGCGGAGGATCGTCGAACCTGGTGCTCACCGGATACTTCGTCAAGGATCTAGTGGATGCGACCAAGAGCTGGACCGCGAATCTGAACCTCTTCTCCGGTGGTGGCGTGATTTCGCCGTCGAGTCCGGCGGTCGGGGCGGACAAGTTCTTCTTCGCCAATGGACAGACCCTGCTCGCGTATCCGATCGCCGAACCGGCGGGTTGTGTGGTCGTGAGCGGAAACTTCCGAACCTGTCCACCCACCTGGAGTCTCGCTTTCGGCCCGGGTCTCACGCGCCCGACGTTGTCGACCGACGAGAAGTTCATCGCCGTCGGTGATGCCGGTCACGTGATGATGTTCACGGTCGACGGGGCCAGCATGTGGACGGCAGGGCTACCGACGACCGCACCGCCGAGCGCACCATTGTCGATCGACGCGTCGACGGTGTTCGCGGTGAGTGCCGGCAAGCTGCACGCATACGGGCGCGGTGGGTGCGGACTGACCTCGTGCAGCCCGTTGTGGTCTGGCGATACTGCGGGTGTCGTGACGTTGCAACCGGCGATCGCAGGCGGGATCGTCTACACGGCCACGAGCGCCGGGGTGATTCGGGCGTTTGCAGCCGCCGGATGCGGCACCGCGACCTGTGAGCCAGTGTGGAAGTACGACGTCGGTGTGCCGATCACCGGCGGACCCTCGATCTCGGGCGGCCATGTGCTGGTTGGCACCAAGGACGGTCGGGTGATCTCGTTCACACCCGGCGGGACAGGTTGACTCGAGGCTCTGCCTCCGGATTGCCAGCGGGCATGATGGTGCCGACGGGGCCGTAGCTCAGTGGTGAGAGCAGGGGACTCATAATCCCTCGGTCGAAGGTTCGATCCCTTCCGGCCCCACCAG
>JANLTQ010000585.1:0-9785 GCA_031363005.1 Acidimicrobiia bacterium
CAGTCAAGACTGGGCTGGATAGTGCCTTGACGGCTTCCTAACGCAGGCCGCCAGGTTCTTGACGAGTCCCTTGCAACGCACACTGCCCGCAGCCGGAGCTGCGGGCAGTGAGGAAGAACAGGTCAGCGGCGAAACGCCACCATTGCGGTGCTAGACGGACGCAGTTGCAGCCGCCGGCTTCACTTCCTCGTCGCCGCCGGCAATTGAGGCTCCCTTACGCTTGCTGAACAACACCGCTCCGATCAACACGACGAGTGCTGCCGCTGCGATTGCGTAGCGCACATCGTTGTTACGGAGCGAGATGATCGCCGGAAGGATCAACAGGGAAACCAGGTTCATCACCTTGATGAGCGGGTTCAACGCCGGGCCGGCGGTGTCCTTGAACGGGTCCCCAACGGTGTCGCCGATCACGGCTGCGGTGTGAGCATCCGAACCCTTACCGCCCTCGTTACCGTCCTCGATGTACTTCTTCGCGTTGTCCCACGCGCCACCGGAGTTCGAGAGGAAGTTCGCCATGAGCTGACCGGTCAGGATCACGCCGGCAAGAAACGCTCCGAGTGCGAAGTAGTTGATGCCGAAGCCGACGATCACCGGCGTGAGCACGGCGAGCAGCGCCGGAGTGGCGAGTTCGCGCAGTGACGCGGCGGTGCAGATGTCGATCACCGGGCCGTAATCGGGCTTCTTTGTTCCGGCCATGATCTTGCCGTCGGCGAACTGGTTCCGCACTTCCTGCACGACCACACCCGCGGTACGGGACACCGCGCGGATGGCCAACGCGGAGAAGAGGAACGCCACCGAACCACCGATGAGCAGACCGATGAAGGTCTTCGGGTCCGCAACGTTCATCTGGGTCTGGGCCAGGCCGAAGAGCTTGTTCCCGCTCGGCAGGTCCAGTTCCTGTCCGATGGTCTCGATGAACGATGCGAACAACGCCACCGATGCGATGACGGCAGAACCGATCGCGAAGCCCTTCGTGACGGCCTTGGTGGTGTTGCCCACTGCGTCGAGGCTCACCATGATGCGTTCGGCTTCACCACTGAACTCGCCCGACATCTCGGCGATGCCTGCGGCGTTGTCGGCAACCGGACCGAAGGTGTCTTCGGAAACGACGACACCAGTGGTCGCCAACATGCCCATGCCGGTCAGCGCGACCAGGTAGAAGATGAACTGGATGTTGCCGTCGCCCATGGCGATCGCGACGCCAATCGCCGCACAGATGGCGATGATGGCGTAGACGCTGGACTCGAGGCCGGAGCTGATGCCCGAGAGGACAACGGTCGCCGGGCCAGTGCGCGAAGCCTCGGCGATGTCGCGGACCGGTGCCGTCTCGGTCGAGGTGAAGTACTCGGTGAGACGGCTCAGACCCTGAGCGAGCACCAGGCCCGAAACGACGGCGCCGAAGCACTTCCAGCCCGCGTTCGCGTGATCGTTGCCGACGTAGCCGAAGGCCACGATCGCGGTACCGATCACGGTCAGCAGTCCTGCGGTGAGGAAGCCGCGGTTGATCGGCGCCATTGCGGACTTGTCCTTGTCCGTGGCGCGTACGGCGAAGATGCCGACGATCGAGGCGAGCACGCCGATCGCCCGGGCCGCGAGGGGAAAGACCAGGCCCAGGGCCGGGTTGGCCCCGATCGACTGGAACGCGGCTACCCCCAGGATGATCGAGGCAACGAGCGTGACTTCGTAGGACTCGAAGAGGTCGGCGGCCATTCCGGCGCAGTCACCAACGTTGTCGCCCACGTTGTCCGCGATCGTCGCAGGGTTGCGCGGGTCGTCCTCGGGGATGCCGGATTCGACTTTGCCGACGAGGTCGGCACCAACGTCAGCCGCCTTTGTGAAGATGCCACCACCCACCCGCAGGAAGAGTGCGAGGAGTGAACCACCGAAGCCGAACCCGATCAGCATGGCCGACGCCGTGTTCTGGAAGATCATGATGATGATCGTTGCGCCGAGCAGGCCGAGGCCGACGGTGAACATCCCCGCGACCCCACCAGTGCGGAACGCCACCTTGAGCGCCGCCGGGAGCGAACCCGACTTGGCGGCGGCTGCGGTGCGGACGTTGCCCCGTACCGCGAGGCTCATCCCGATGAATCCGGTGAGGCCCGACATTCCACAACCTGCGATGAAGGCCAGTGTCCGGAAGAGCCCAGATGAGGTCTTCGACAAACCGTCGGAACCAAAGTCGAGGCCACTCGGCTTCAAGACCTCGGTCGCGGTGACGAACACGATGATCGCCAGCGGTACGAGAATCACCGCGATCGTCTTGAACTGACGCTTGAGGTACGCCATCGCGCCCTCTTGGATCGCCAGCGCGATCTCCACCATGGTGGGTGTCCCGGTCTCAGCCGCGAGCACCCCCTTCATGAGGAAGAACCCCACCAACAGCGCCAACACCGCGGTTGCGGCGGAGAACCACAACCAGGCCCATTCGGTCGAACCAAGTTTGAATACCTGGTAGCTGCCCTCAGCAATGACGGTGTACATGTGCGGTCGTGCTCCTTGCTGGTCGAAGCGAGGCAGATCGATACGAACAGCCCCAGGTTGATCACGGCGCGAAGCGCCCAGCGACGCTACGGGCGCGTCGAGAAGGGCGTCAATCTAGCCAAGCGGGCGGGTGGCGGACCGAAGCGGGCCGCCGTCGCCGGATCGTCAGTCGCGAGAGCCGGTTTCGACGTGGTACGGAACGGACGTGACGACCGTTCCCTTCCGGAACAACAGCCGGCCCTTGAGGAAGAGGGCGCTCTGGTTGTGGAGCAGCTGACCCCACCAGGAGTTCACCACGAACTCGGGAATGACGACGGTGATGATGTCGTTCGCCCGCTGCGCGTCGAGCTCTTCGACGAACCGCAGCACCGGCCGAGCCAACTCCCGGTACGGCGAGAAGACGATCTCGAGGGGCACGTCGATCCCGAACTGCGCCCACTGCCGGGCGATCTTCTCCTGCTCGTCCTCATCCGAGACCACCGTGACGGCGAGGAGGCGGTTCGGGCGCATGGACTTGGCGTACGCGAGCGCTTCGAGCGAACCACGATGGACATTCCCCACCAGCACGACCACCGTGTGGTTGCTCGGCCGCACCTTGTAGTCCACATCGGCCGCGAGACCCTTCTCGATGCCGGTGTAGTGCGTGTGGATCGACTTGAACAACAGAATGATGAACGGGATCACCACGATCGGGACCCAGGCGCCTTCGCTGAACTTCGTGGCCGCGATGACGATCAAGATGACGAACGTCGTCGCAGAGCCGACACCATTCAGGACCGCGTTGAACTTCCAGCGGGGCTCGCGCTCCTTCTGATGGTGGCGCACCATCCCCGCCTGGCTCAAGGTGAAGGAAGTGAACACGCCGACTGCGTAGAGCGGAATCAATGCGTTGGTCAGACCACCGAACGCAATGATCAGAAGACCCGCCGCGGCGGCCAGCACGAGAACGCCGTTCGAGAACACCAGCCGGTCCCCACGATTCGCAAGCTGGCGAGGCAGGTACTTGTCGTGGGCGATGATCGATGACAGGCGCGGGAAGTCGGCGTACGCGGTGTTGGCGGCCAGAGTGAGAATCGCCGCAGTCGCGAACTGGAGGACCAGATAGATCGCGTTGTCGCCGAACACCAGCAGACCCATCTGGGAGAAAACCGTCTGGTCGTGACTCGGGTACGGATGCAAACGGTGCGCGAGGACCGACACACCGAAGAACAAGGTGCCGAGAACGATCGCCATCCACATCAACGTGGTCGCCGCGTTCTTCGATTCCGGTCGACGGAATGCCGGCACCCCGTTCGAGATCGCCTCGACTCCGGTCAACGCGACGGCACCCGAGGAGAATCCCTTGAGGATGAGGAAGATCGTCAAGTCCCCACCGAACTGGCGAGTCCCTTCGAAGGCCTCCTTGTTGAACGGAACCCGCCCGATGTCGCCGGCATAGCTCTGGTAGAGCCCGTAGATGATCAGCGCGCCCAGCATGACGATGTAGATGTAGGTGGGGGCCGAAAAGATGCGACCCGATTCTTTGATGCCTCGCAAGTTCGCGAGCGTGATGACACCGATCAGGATCAGGCCGATCTCGACGCGACTGTCCGCGAGATCTCGAAACGCCGGGATCGAAACGATCGCCGCCACGCCGGCCGAGATCGATACCGCCACGGTCAGGATGTAGTCGACCAACAAAGAAGCGCCGGCGACGAGCGACGGCATCTCACCAAGGTTCTCGCGGCTTACGACGTACGAGCCGCCGCCACTCGGGTAGGCGAAGATCGTCTGGCGATACGAGGTCACCACGATCGCGAGGATGAGCGCCACCGCGATCGAGAGCGGGATCAGGGTGTTCAGTCCGAGGGCCAGGCTCGACGAGCCCAGCGCGACCACGAACAGGATCTCTTCGGTTGCGTACGCGGTCGACGAGATTGCGTCGGACGAGAACACCGCCAAGGCGATGACCTTGGGGATGCGCTGGTGCTCTTGCTCAGAGGTCGCAAGAGGCCGACCCACCAGGATGCGCTTGACGACGGACACCAGACCCCATTTTCCGCACGGCAACAAGAAAGCGGGGCTGAGTCTGGCACGCTCGAGGAGGCAACTCTCGGTTCCGGAGCACTAGGTTCCCCGTCGATGAAGGTCGCAATCGCCGGAGCCGGCAACGTCGGACAGCACGTCGCCGCATCGCTGCACAACGCGGGCCATGAAGTTCTCGTCATCGAGCAGAACCAGGCCGTCGTGGACCGGGCCACCCTCGCCGACGGCGTCGAGTGGCACGTCGGCGATGCGTGCGAGGTGAACTCACTTCGCGAGGCCGGCCTCGAAAGGTGCGAGGTACTCGTCGCCGCCACTGGAGACGACGAAGACAACCTCGTGGTGTCGTTGCTCGCCAAGCAAGAGTTCGGGATTCCCCGGGTCATCGCCCGGGTCAATCACCCGAAGAACGAGTGGATGTTCACCGAGAACTGGGGCGTCGATCTCTTCGTCTCGACCCCGACATTGATCACGGCCATGGTCGAAGAAGCCGTGAGCGTCGGCAAACTGGTGGAGATCCTCCGCTTTGAAGGTGGCCTCGCTCGCTTAGTAGAGGTCACGCTGGCCGAAGACGCTTCCCTTATCGGACGGTCGATCGCCAACACCGAACTCCCACGCGAGGCCACCATCGTCGCCATTCTGCGAACGGACCACCTGGTGGTCCCTCGCGGCGAGACCGTCTTCGAACCCGGCGACGAAGTGCTGGCCCTCGTGACTCCGGATTCCGAAGACGAGATCCGGGAGATCCTCACCAGCACGACCCGCCCCGACCTCGTCTGACCGAGTTCTGCACTACGGGAGGAGTTCGTACCCCGGGTTGTAGACCACGTGCTCGGCGCCTTCCTCGATCGCGACGCCCTCGAGGATGACCCGCCGACCCGGGGTCATTCCCCGCACCCCGCCCCGGCCGAGGAACACCGCAACGGCAGTTCCGCTCCCGTCCTTGACCGTGATCTCGACGGCGGGCGCGCCGGCTCGGGGCACGATCCGCAGCGAGGTCACCTCGCCGGCGAAGCGCACCGGCGTCCGGAACGGGAGTTGGTCCAGCGGAGTCACGTCAAGCGATTGGCAAAAACTGAGGAGCTTCGCCCGATCCGAATCTTCGACCGATTCGCCGATCCGCTTCACAAAGCTGCGCACGCCCACTGGAACTCCTCACTCGAACCCGGTCGAGGACGCTACCGCCGGTAGCATCGCCGCCGCCCGTTCGGGGTGAACTCCCGAGAGAAGAGAGTCGACTGTGCACGTTGTCGTAGTGGGATGCGGACGAGTTGGCAGCGAACTCGCGGGCGCGCTGGAACGTCAGAACCACACCGTCGCAATCATCGACAAGCGCAAGGAAGCGTTCCGCCGCCTCCCCAAAGGATTCAGCGGCTATCGCGTCGTCGGATTTGGCTTCGATCGTGACACGCTGGAGGAGGCCGGGGTCCGCGACGCCACCGCCATGGCGGCCGTCACCAGCGGCGACAACTCCAACATCATGGCGGCGCGCGTCGCACGGGAGACGTTCGAAGTCGAACACGTCGTCGCTCGGATCTATGACCCGCGGCGCGCCATGATCTACCAACGGCTCGGAATCCCGACCGTCGCCACCGTGGCCTGGACCACCGATCAGGTCCTTCGTCGACTGGTCCCCGGCGACGCGGTGGCGGACTGGACCGATTCATCCGGCTCGGTCGGACTCGTCGAGCGGAACCTCCCCGCTCCCTGGGCGGGCAAGAAGCTGAGCAGTCTCGAATCGCCGGGTGAGTATTCCCTCGCTGCAGTCACCCGGCTCGGCAAGGCCCAGGTGGCGCGTCCGGATCTCGTCGGGCAGGACGGTGACATCCTTCACTTCATGGCCGAACTCTCGGCCGTCGACAGCCTCGAACGGATGCTCAAACAAGGACCGTTGCACTAACAGCGGCGAGCGGATCGCCGGAGATTCTCCTGGGACGCACCACCACGTGGCATCCTGAGGTGCTCATGCTTGGACCCGTTTCACCGTCAGCCCGGCACTGCCTCTGGGTGGTCGGAGCACTCACACTGATCAGTGCCTGTTCAAGTAGCAGTCCTTCGTCGAGCCCGTCGACCACCACCACGACCCGGCCTACTGCACGCGCAGTCCACGCAACCGCAGCGAAGGTCGACGTTGCGAGTAGCGGCAAGCTCGTTGCCCTCGCCGACGCAGATCGTGATGCCGTCCTCGCTTCGATCGACCGGTACGTGGCCGCAGCCACGATTGCTCCACTCGAGGGCAAGGCCGCGGCGAACCTCGCGGCCGACTTCGCGGCGAGCGCCGCACCGGCACTGACCGGACCCGAGCAGGACGCGCTCACCGACGCTGCGGTTCCGAAGGCCACCGGTGCCGTCACAGCAACGCTGGCCCCGCTCAACCTCACTGCACTGTCTGATCAGTCGGGTGCAATCGATTTAGTGGGTACGACCTTCGACCTCACGGTGAACACCACTGCGAGCGGAGGTCCGGTCGCGATCCATCGCACCGGCGAGTTCATGCTGACCCGGGACGGCGGAGCGTGGAAGATCCTCGGCTTCACCCTCGCGGTCACTCGCGACGGAGCCGGCCTCGGCGCGGCCCCCACCGCAACGACCGGTAGCAGCACACCATGATTCGCCGTCATCCTTTGCGTACCGCGCTCGTCGGTATCCCGATCGTGATCACGCTTGCGTTCGGATCCCTGATTGCGCTGTGGCTCGCCGGTGTGTCCGTCCCTGGCGCGTCGGCCGCTCGGTGGTTCACCGTCACCAAGACTGCCAACGCCAACTACACGCCGAGTCCGAACAAGCCCGTGTTCCTGCTCGCGATCGGGAACGACGGACGTCCCGGTGACACCATCACGCGCGGCGACGCCATCCACCTCATCGGCATCAACCCTGTCCTCCACCAGGCCACGATCCTCGACATCCCCCGTGACACCGGAATGGACATCCCCGGTCAGGGCGTCGACAAGGTCAACGCTGCCCATGCGACCGGTGGCGCTCGGTTGGAAGCCGACACGATCGGTGCGACCGTCGGCGTTTCGATCCCGTACACCATCGATGCCGACTTCGACGGCTTCATCGGCATGGTCGACGACCTCGGCGGTCTCACCGTGAACGTCCCCGTTCGGATGCAGGACAAGTTCTCGGGTGCGGACTTCCAACCCGGTGTCCAGAAGTTGAACGGGCATCAAGCGCTTGCGTACGCCCGTAATCGTCATCAATGGCCCACCGGTGACCTGGCGCGGTCGGAGAACCAGGGGTACCTCATTCTCCAAGCGCTGGCGCAGTTGCGCGCCGAGAACACCGGCCCGATCCGAACCCTCGGGCTCTTGGCGAATCTCGGACGCCACTCGAAGCTGGAAGGACTCGGGGTCAGCGACCTCTACACGCTGGGTCGGCTGGGTCTCTCGGTCGACGTGACCCAAGTCAGGAACGTTCTCGTGCCGGTAGCGAGTGGTTCCGGGACCCGGCTGCAACTCACCGCCGCGGCCACCGGTCTCTTCCAGGACTTCGCCGACGACGGAGTCCTCCAAACGCACTGATCGCAGCCCGGAGTTCTCGCCCCGAACACCCGAACACCGCGCCGATGCGGCGCGGTCGCGCCCTCGTGTCATGCTCGCCCCAGTGGACGCCGTCGACACGCTCGACGCCATCGCCGCAGACCCCGAGTTCTTCGAGCGATTGGCGTACCGAACCAACCTCCCCGCGCGCGCCGCCCGCTCGGTACCACTCCCCGCGTCGTTGCATCCGGAAGTCACCGCCCGGCTCACGAGCCGCGGCATTTCCGAGCTCTACACGCATCAGGCCGAAGCCGTGGAACTCCTGCGTGAGCGGACGAGTGTCGTGGTGGCCACGGGGACCGCGTCGGGAAAGTCGCTGTGTTACCAACTTCCGATCGTCGATGCGGCAGTACGCGCCGCGCCCGACACCGCACTGTTGATCTTTCCCACCAAGGCCCTCGCCCACGACCAACTGCGTTCGCTCCGGAGTTGGCTGGTCCCTGGAATGCGCGCCGTCACCTACGACGGTGACACTCCACCCGACGATCGCACCTGGGCGCGCAAGAACGCGACCGTGCTGCTCTCGAACCCCGAGATGATTCATCAAGGAATGCTGCCGTACCACCAGCGATGGTCGACGTTTCTCATGCGGCTGCGCCTGGTCGTCGTCGACGAGCTCCACGCGACTCGCGGCATCTTCGGCAGTCATGTCGCGAACGTCATTCGTCGTCTCCGTCGCGTGTGCGCGCACTACGGCTCGGACCCCACCTTCTGCTTCTCGAGTGCAACGATCGGGAACCCCACCGAGTTGGCGAGCACGATGCTCGGCGCGCCCGTGCAGTTGGTCGATAACGACGGTTCACCGCAGGCCGAGCGGGGCTTCGCGTTTTGGCAACGACCGCTCCTCGACTCGGTCACCGGGACGCGCGCCTCGGCCAACGTCGAGACCGCCGATCTCCTCAGCCGGTTCGTTGCGGCCGGCCACCCCACGCTCGCGTTCACGCGGAGTCGACGCAGTGCGGAACTCGTCGCGTCGCACGCGCGTCGGCTCGTCGCCACCCGAGCGCCAAGCGCCGTCGACCACATCGCCGCGTATCGAGCGGGATACCTGGCTGACGAACGGCGGGCGCTCGAACAGAAGCTCTCGAACGGTGAACTTCTCGGCATTGCCGCCACCAACGCACTCGAGCTCGGCATCGATGTCGGCGGGCTCGATGCTGTCGTCCTCAACGGATTCCCGGGCACGTTGGCCTCGCTCCGCCAGCAGGCGGGCCGAGCCGGACGGTCGGGGCAACGAGCTGCCGCGGTGCTCATCGCCGGTGACGACCAACTCGACCAGTGGTACGCGTCACACCCCGACGAACTCTTCACCCGCACCCCCGAGTCGGCGATCGTCAATCCGCACAACCCGTTCGTGCTCCGTCCGCACGTCGCCTGTGCTGCCCACGAACTCCCACTGACGCCGGAGGACTCGGCCTGGTTCGGAGACGGGTTGGACGATGCCGTCCTCGAGCTGGTCCAGGACGATCTCCTCAAGCCCCGAGCCGGGAAGATGTTCTGGGCCGGCCGGCGCCCACCCGCGCCCGGCGTCGGTCTCCGCAGCGGCACCAACTCCGAGTTCACCCTCGTGAGCACCGAAGGCGACCGACCGGTGATCGGCACCGTCGACGGCGCGCGCATCTACTCGGTGGCTCACCCGGGTGCCATCTATCTCCATCAGGGTCGCCAATGGCGCGTCGAACATCTCGACGTCGACGGGCGGGAGGCACTGCTCGCGTCGGCCGACGACGCGGATGA
>JANLTQ010000614.1:0-2436 GCA_031363005.1 Acidimicrobiia bacterium
CGAACTCGGTGATGTCAATCACCTCGCCGTCGGCGGTGGTGTCGAGCGTGAAGGCTTCGTGGTGAACGGCCATGAAGTGCTCAGACTATTGGTCGGTCCAGGGTCATCGCTCATCCGGATCGCGGCTGTCAGACTGGCGTCCCTTGGCCCGATCTGCGCAACTCCAATCCGATCGGGGCAATCCCCGGCTGAAATTCCTGGACCGCTACGTGGGGATTCCCGTGGTCGTGGCGCTCGGTCTCCTTCGACGGCTTCGGGGGTCACGACCGGTCCCTGCGGACTGGAAATCCATCGGCCTACTGCTGACGGCAGGGATCGGAGACACCGCAGTGGCCACGGGCGTGCTCCGCGATCTCCGTGAGACGTACCCCTCGGCCCGAATCGTCCTGTTCGTGACGGCCAATAACGCCAGCTTCGCTCGGATGGTGCCGACCCCCGACGCAATCGTGGAGTTGCCGGTCCGTCAGGTGTGGCGCGCCGTCAATGCCGTCCGTGTCGAGGCCGTCGATGTTTTGGTCGATCTCAGCGCCTGGCGTCGTTTCGACGCCGTGTTGGCGGCGTTGTCCGGCGCTCGGGTCGTGATCGGGCTGCGCACGCCCGGCCAACACCGCCACTTCGCGTACGACGTCGTCGTCGATCACGGGCGCGACCACGAGATCGAGAACGATCGTCGGCTGGTGCGAGAGATCGGTCTTCAGTCCGAACGTGAACCCGAGGTTCCGCTGCCGGACGGAGCACGCGCACCGATCGATCAGAAGTACGTGGTGTTCCATCTCTGGCCTGGGGGCGCGAACTTCGAGGAGCGGTCGTGGCCGATCGATTCGTGGCACCAGCTGGCGAAGGAAGTGTCGGCACGGGGCTACGACATCGTGCTCACCGGTGGTCCCGGTGATGTCCCCGTCGCCGACGAGCTTGTGCGCACATGGAGCGAAGCGGGCGTTCGGGTGCACAGTGCTGCGGGTGGTTCGTGGCCCGACAGCCTGACGTGGCTGGGATTCGCTGCCGGAGTCATCAGCGTCAACACCGGCGTTATGCACGTCGGTGCCGCACTCGGAACGCCGACGATTGCGCTCAACGGGCCGACCAGCGGAACGCGGTGGGGTCCACGAGGACCGTTCACGCGCTCGGTGGCCTCGCCGATGGTGCCCGATGGCTACCTCAACCTCGGGTTCGAGCAGGACGATCAGTACCGAGACTGCATGAGCGCAATCACGGTGGAAATGGTGCTCGACGCGTGGGATGAACTGATGCGCGAGGTCGTCGCCGCGCAGGGGTGAGTCGAGCGGGCGGCGTTTTCCCCGCTTCGAGTGCGGGTATACGTGCTCATTGTCCAAATATCGCTACGTCTCGTAGCATTGCCCGTCGCTCATCGGGGGATGGGTGGGTAACCAGGCTGATCTGCGTGCGGGGGTTCTGTATGACGGTCGAGAAAATGACCACCGGTGTGGCGTCGAGATGGCGTGACGTCGATACCAATGACGATGACAATGTCCGGGGCGAGCCGACGCTCGATTTCCCCTCACCTCGCTCCCATGCCGACGGACTCAAGCGGGCTCTGGACGTCGTCGGCGCCGGGGCCGCCTTGATCGTGCTGTCGCCGATCTTGGCCGGCGCAGCGCTTCTCGTCCGAGTGACGTCGAGAGGACCGGCCCTGTTCTGGCAGGACCGCTACGGCCGCGACGAGCTGCGGTTCCGGGTCGTGAAGTTCCGCACGATGGTCGTCGACCAGGCCGCGGTGATCGATCTGGTCGCGGTCGAGAAACGTGAGAGCGAGGGTGTGCTCACGAAGTTGCCGAACGACCCGCGCGTGACGCGGGTCGGCAAGTGGCTTCGACGTACGAGCGTGGACGAGTTGCCCCAGCTCTTCAACGTGTTGCGCGGCGACATGACGCTGGTGGGCCCGCGTCCCTTGCTGCCGTTCATGCTCGATCCGTATCCCGAGTTGCGTCGGAAACGGTGTGCGGTCAGGCCGGGGCTCACCGGTCTGTGGCAAGTGAGTCAGCGAACTGCCAACACCACGGCGCTCGCGATGGCCGACGACGACCTCGCCTACGTGGAACAGCGGAGCCTCGCGATGGACCTACGCATTCTCGCCCGGACGGTGCCGGCGGTCGTGCGTGGCTCGGGCGCGGTGTGAAGACCGAGACCCTGATCCTCGGCGGGGGACTCGCCGGACTCAGCGCCGCGTACCACTCCGAACGCGAGTACCGCATCCTCGAGCGTGAGTCACGCGTCGGTGGTCTGTGCCGCACGAACTGGTACGACGGGTTCGGGTTCGACCTCTCCATCCACATCCTGTTCACCAAGCAGCCGGATCTCGCACGGCTGATCTGTAACGACCTGCTCCGCGGCGAGTACCACGACCACACGCGGAGTTCATGGGTGTACAGCCATGAGCGGTACACGGGCTATCCCTTCCAGGGGAGCCTCTACGGG
>JANLTQ010000637.1:0-2493 GCA_031363005.1 Acidimicrobiia bacterium
CGTCGATCGCGAACAACAACTCGGAGTAGCGAGGAGGAGCCGGACGACTTCGGATGTGATCCTCTGCCGGCCACCGCGGCGACGGTAGCCGGTCAGTTCAGAGGTTCGCGGCCTTGCCCTCGAGGTTGTCTTCGAACTCGACCTCGATGAGATCCACGCTGACCGGGATCACACCGAAGGCGGCCGCCTGAGTGCGCCGATCGATGTCGAAAACGAGCCTCGTGAAAATGTCCATGACTTCAGCGTGGGTTCCGGTCGGGTCCAGGTGGCGGACCTCGTCGGGATCGAGTGGCGGCACGTCGACGTAGCGGATGAGTTCGTGGGCGCTGCGCGTCGGAGTTTCGTCGGAGCAGAACAGATCCTCGTGCAGCTTCTC
This sequence comes from Acidimicrobiia bacterium, assembly GCA_031363005.1. Lineage (GTDB taxonomy): Bacteria > Actinomycetota > Acidimicrobiia > IMCC26256 > JAENVU01 > JAENVU01. The sequence goes on from JANLTQ010000637.1 coordinate 377, forward strand.
GCCGGGTCGCAGGCCGGTGAACTCGATGGCGATATCGGACGCGCGGGCGTTGGCCATCTGGCGCGCAACGTCGTAGATCTTCACCGGCTCGCCCATGTCGAGCACAAGGGCGTGACCATCGCCGCCGATCGCGCCGGCCTGGATGACGAGCTGCACCGCTTCTTCGATGGTCATGAAGTAGCGCGTGACTTCGGGGTGGGTGACCGTCAGCGGTCCACCGTGGTCGAGCTGCGATCGGAAAGCAGTGAGGACCGAACCCCGACTCCCGAGCACGTTGCCAAAGCGGACGCTCAGGTACCGACCGGGGTGACGCTGACCGAACGACGATGTCAAAGCCTCGGCGATTCGTTTCGAGTAGCCGAGAACACTCGCGGCGTTCGCTGCCTTGTCCGTCGAGATGTTGACGAAGTTGGAAACGCCGGCACCGGCCGCGGCATCGAGCACGCTCAAGGTGCCCCACACGTTGCTCTTCAACGCCTCCGAGGGGTGGGACTGCAAGAGCGGAAGGTGCTTGAGCGCGGCGGCGTGAAAGACGACGTCGGGTTTGATCTCCGCGAAGAGGCGCGCCACCCGGGTGCGGTCCCGAATGTCGAGCAGGATCAACGAGTCCGAGTCGAGGAGCGCTCGACCTTCGAGCGACAGCTGCACCCCGTGGAGGCCGGACTCGTCTCGATCCACCATGACCAGTCGTCCGGGAGAGAACGCCGAGAGCTGCCGGCAGAGCTCGGAGCCGATCGAGCCGCCCGCCCCGGTGACGAGCACCGTCTTTCCGCGGATGTAGTCCGACACGCTCTGGAGATCGGTCTCGACCTTGTGACGCCCGAGCAGGTCGGCTTCGGTGGGCTCGCGCAGGTCTCCGACGTGCACTTCGCCACCGAAGAGTTCACGAACCGACGGCACGACTCGGACCGTGAGCCCGGCGGCACGGGCCTCTTTCGTGAGATCACGAACCAGGGCACCGTCGCCAGTCGGGACGGCCATCACCAAGGCCTTCGCACCGAACTGAGCGGCGATCTCGGCGATGTGGCTGCGATCACCCAGGACGCGGACGCCTCGGATGGTGAGGTTGCGCTTGCGGGGGTCATCGTCGAGGAGCGCGACCGGGACGAACGGGCTATCGGAGTCGAACAACATTGCGCGGATCGTGCGCTCGCCACCGTCACCGGCACCGAAGATGATCGCTCGCTCGCGGTCACGGTTCATCGAGCGACGTTGCTGCTCCAGCACTTGGCGGGCGACGTAGCGCGCACCACCCATTCCGACGAAGGCCATGATGCCCGCACCGATGACGGCGCTCATCGGAGCAGGTCGGTCACCGGGAAATCCGAGGTCGATGGCGACGAGGGCGAGGCTGGAGATGGCCGTCGAGCGGGCGAGCGCAGCCACCTCCTCGAAGGATCCGTTGACCCACCACCCTCGATAGAGGCCGGTCCAGTACCCCGTTGCGGCCTGGAGCAGGATCGTCGGCACGAAAAGAATGGCGAGGTTGAACGAATCGACTCGACCAATGTTGAAGTCGAGGCGCAGCAGCGACGCAAAATAGAGCGCGACTACCCAAATAAGACAGTCGGCGCTCATGCGCGCCAGGCGCTTGCTCGTCCTCAGTTTTTCCACTGGCGCTCTCAGAACTCCCGAAACTGACATCAAGAACAGCACCCGATGTCGTTCCGTCGCCCCGTGTACGCTCGGTCCGCCTCGTGCACCGGCCCCCCAGCCGCCAAGAACAAGGGGTTCATTGTGGCCGGGCGACAGAGCCGGCGCAAGAGGGAGTTTCACCCAACGTGGTCAAATATTGGGGATATTTCTCGCGCAGTCGGCGTTTCGGCCCGCTGCGACCGTCGGGCAGGGGTTTCGCGTGGGTCCTTTTCGAACTCTGATCGATTTCCCGGGGTTCCAAGACGGGTTCTGGTGGGGTCTGCTCGCAACGGGTGCCGTGCTCGGCGCGGGATGGGTGGCCGTCTCGATCCGACGTGGGTCTGGGACACCGCTGGGACTGGCCGGACCGGCATGGGTCCTGGTCTCGCTGGGTCTCCTCGGGGGGTGGATCGGCAGCACCCGAACCGATGTGATCCCGTCAGGCTTGCTGTGGGGTCTGTTGGTGCTGGTTGTCGGCGGTG
>JANLTQ010000672.1:0-5636 GCA_031363005.1 Acidimicrobiia bacterium
GGAAACGGTTGAGTGACATCCCCGCGAAGACGGAGACGTCGACTGCTCTGAGCAAGGATCTCAAGCGCCGCGGGTTTCGTTTCGTCGGGCCCACCACGATGTATGCGCTCATGCAGGCCATGGGCATGGTCAACGACCACACGTCAAATTGCTCGTTCGCTCGGGTGGCTTGACCGCGGGGTCGGTCGGGACGCTGCCTCGCGGCTCGCTCCGCAGGCTCCGCTCGGTCGCCAGTAAGCCGTCGCAGTTCGGTCAGTCCAAACTCGGGACGGGTTGGGGCGGGGGTGGGCCCACATAGAGGGCGCTGGGGCGGATCAGACGGTTGTCTGCGGCTTGCTCGAGGATGTGGGCGCACCAACCGATGACTCGGCTCGACGCGAATGTCGGGGTGAACATCTCGCGGGGGAGACCACACCGGTCCATCACGATGCCGGCGTAGAACTCGACGTTGGTGTAGAGCTTGCGTCCCGGCTTCAACTCCGCCAGCACTTCGATGGCCTTGGCCTCGATCTGTTCGGCGAGTTCCACGTTGGGTCCGCCGAGTCGGTTGGCGACGCCGCGCAACATCACCGACCGGGGGTCGTCGGTCTTGTAGACCCGATGACCGAAGCCCATGAGCCGGTCGCCGCGCTCGACGGCCGCGCGCAACCAGGGTTCGGCGTTGTCCAGGGTGCCGATCGAGTCGAGCATGTCCAGCGCCCGGCTCGGAGCACCACCGTGCAGCGGACCCGACAACGCGCCGATCGCGCCGACGACCGCGGCCGCGAGGTCTGCGCCAGTGGAAGTGATGACGCGCGCGGTGAAGGTCGAGGCGTTGAACCCATGGTCGATCGTCGAGATCAGATACTGCTCGACGGCGCGTGCGTGCTCCGGCGGCGGCACCTCGCCGGTCAGCATGAAGAGGTAGTTCGCCGCGTACGCCAGATTCGGGTCAGGATCGATGGGCTCGAGCCCGTGCTGAATGCGATGAATTGCGGTGAGCAAGGTCGGGACGACCGCGCACACCCGCATCGCCTGCGCTTTGAGCTCCGCGGCGTCAATGTCGAGCGAAGGGCGAAAACCGAGGTGCGCACCGAGCAACGACAAGGTGGTGCGCAGCATGTCGAGGGGTGGGGCGTCGGGGCCGACTCCCGCAATCGCTGGGAGTGCGACGCGTACCGCTGCGGGGATCTCGCGCAACGTTGCAACGGTCGCCATGAACGCCGTCCGTTCATCGCGCGTCGGCAGCTCGCCTTCGAGCATCAAGTACCAGACGTCTTCGATGGAACGCTGCTCGGCGAGCTCGACGGCGTTGTACTGGCGGTAGTGGTAGAAGCCTTCGAGGCCACGCACATCACCGATATCCGTCTCGGCGACCACCACCCCTTCGAGGCCGCGCGGGATCTCGTGCGCGAGATTTTCGGCCGGTTGGATCTGCGCGATACGCATCAGGTCTCGCATGGAGACGATGCCGACGAGGTCCGTGCCGTCCACGACCGGAATGTGCCGATACCCGTGTTCGGCGAGGCTTGCGAACGCTGCGATCACGTCCACGTCGAGTGCGACCGTGTCCGGGGACTCGGTCATCCACTCGGCGACGACTGCGGTTCCGACGTCGGCGCCCGCTGCGGTGAATCGGACGAGGTCTCGTTCAGTGAGAATTCCCACTGGCGACATTCCGTCGACCACCACGACCGATCCGACTCGCCGTTCCCGCATGGTCGACGCGGCCTCGGCCATTTTGTCGACCGCGGCCACCGTCACCACCGGGTGGCTCATGATGTCCGCGACGGTGCGCGCCTTCGTTTCGGATCCGGCCATCAGTCCTCCGTCGTCGCCTCGTACGCAGCCGTGATCGATCATACGGCGGGGTCCGCGCCCGCTGCGCGTTCTCAGGTCGCGGCTTGGTGCCTCGAGCGACGAGAGGTCCGGGGAGGGCGAGAATGTTGTTGGCGCGCGGCCGCATCGCGTTCGAGTCGACGCAGTCGGCGTTCTCCCATGGGCACGGCGACGCCAACGCCCGCTCCGATCGACTCAGCGCCAACCAGGCGTGCGGGGCGGTCGGCATCTTCGAGATCGGTCGTCGGGTCCGGGCGTCGAGGCCACAGGATCCACATGACCGCGAGTCCGATGGCGGCACAACAGACCCAGGGAAGAAGCGCCCAGAACTGCATGCCTGGGAGCGGCACCAGAATGCGGAACTTGCCCAGCACGTCGGACGGTTTGGGGTACCACGAGTCGGGTGTGTCTCGATTGTCGCCCTGCATCAGGAAGCCACCATGGGAGCGTCCAATGATGCGATGGATCACAAGGCGCCCACCGCCGGCGTTCCCGTGGGGAATGCGGTAGGCGACGATGTCGCCCGTGCGATACGAATCCTGGGCGCGCAGCACGGCGAGGTCGCCCGTGTGGAACTTCGGCTCCATCGAGGTGCCCTTGATGATGATGTAGGACGTCGCACCGCCGAGTCGGACCGGCCAAATCGCAAACGCGGCCACGGCGATCAGGAGGATGACCAGGATGTCCGCCGCAGCTCGCCGCAGTCTGAAGGTGCGTTGGAGCAGGGTCGGTCTCGGCGCTCGGTCCGCGTCCGCGCTGCCCCTGGGCAGCACCGACTCGTTCGACGCCGATACGCCGCGCGATGGCGCGGCGCCGAAACGGATCTCGGATTCATTGCCGGTTTTCGCGAGCATGCTCACCGGCGCGGCGGTTGCGGAGTCGGCGATGGGTGACGCGGTGCGATGGCGACTCATCAGTTGTCCACGTGAAAGTCGTCGAAGCGGGTCGTCCCGTCGGCGTTGGCCATCAGCCCGAACCGGTTGTTGGCGGCGCCTTTGAGCGAGGTGACTTCGGCGGGCGTCAACGTGTAGGTCAGCACCTGGGTGCCGGCGAACGACACCTTGATGGTGGAGGTCAAGGCGTCGAGTTTCACGAGTGCCGACGCCGGAGTGCCGATCCCGGTGGCCGTCGCCAGTACCACCGCGCCACCGGCGTACTTGAGCAGCGTCATGGTGCCGCCGGCCGCCTTCGAATACAGCGTGTAGATCGCGGTTGTGCCGTTGTCCAGTGCCACCAGCCCGGCATTGGAGGTCGCGCCGAAGGTGAGGGTTGCCAGCGCCGACGCGTTTTGGGTCCCGACGTTCGTATCCATGTTCGCGAGGGCGACGTTGTTTGATCCGGCCGCGTTCGTTTGGATGGTCCAGGTCCCGCCGTCGACGATCCAGGTCCCACCCCCGTTGAGCGTCTTTCCGCTGAGATTGGTACCGGTCGTGCCCGTGAAGTTTGCCCACGTGAGGACGTTGGGGGCTCCCGTGCTCGCGACCATCGAGAAGGAGCTCAACACCTTCGAGGTTTGCGGGCCGATCGGTTTCGCGCCCGCGACGGAACCACCTGCGACGGTCACGCTCAGAGTTGTCGCGACGACGATTCCCAGCAGTCGGTTCGCGCGCATCGTGGACCCTTCAAATTGCAAAAGCGACGGGTGGCGCCGGTCGGACGAAATCCGACCGGCACCACCCGTTCGTTCCGGACTAGCCGGTGATGACCACCGCAGCCTGCGTGACGAGCTTGGCGTTGGCCGGTGCCGTCAGCGTGAAGTTCTGCGACACACCGGTGATCGCCACGCCGCTCACGCCGCCGAGCGAAGCAGTCGCACTTGCGAGCGTGAGGGAGAGGTTCTTGCCGGTACACGCAGCGTTCATGCCGCTGACGGTGACCGACGTCGTCTCGTAGAGACCGGAGGTGGCGTTGTACACGTTCGTGTACGCCAGGGTCACACCGTCGGTGTCACAACTGGTGACTGCGCCGTTGTCGGCACCGAGGGTGGCCGAGGTCAGACCGCCGAGGCTGGCCGCAGAAGCTGCTGCCAGACCGAACGCACCGAGACCGAGCAGGACAACCGCACCACGACGGCGAAGCCGACGCTGACGGCGAGGGGATTGGACTGAGTCCATGGGGGATTCCTTTCTTTGACCCAGGACTCTCTCCGCCCGGGTTGAATCCAGAACTTCGGATTCCCACGCACAGAGGTTGAGTTCTATAAAAAGTGCGTGTCCCAGAAAGTGACGATTTCCGACGGTTCTGCGAAGGACAACAGTCCGGGCGACCTATGCGGCCCTGGCCGGGTCGGCGGCGACGCCAGCCCTCAGGTCGAGCTGGGAGTGCCGTGGCGGCCTTCGCCGGTCACGAAACGCCCCACGGCGAGCTCTGGTGATCGCAAGGATTCGCGCCCGAGAACGAGTTCGTGCTGGAGCGCCGCGTCCAATGGCAGTGACCATTGCTCATAGCTCGATTGTCGATCACGCCGCAGGCAGTCCTGCGGGGCCTGTGCGATCTGCTCGGCGAGCTCGATCGCGGCGTTTCGGGCAGTGCCCGGATCGACAACCCGGTTCGCGAGACCGATGGCGAGAGACTCTTCGGCGTCGACCTCACGGCCGGTGAGCATGAGGTCGAGCGCGCGCGAGTGACCGATGAGGCGGGGGAGCCGGACAGTCCCCCCGTCGACGAGAGGAACGCCCCAACGCCGACAGAACACACCGAACGCCGCGTCTCGTGCCATCACCCGGAGGTCGCACCAGAGTGCGAGTTCGAGTCCGCCGGCGACGGCGTACCCCTCGACCGCAGCGATCACGGGCTTGGAGAGGAGCATTCGCGTCGGCCCCATCGGTCCGTCGCCCTCGGTGCTCACCGAGTTCGCACGGTCGGTACCGAATGCCTTGAGGTCCGCACCGGCACAGAAGGTCCCGTATGCGCCGGTCAAGACCGCAACCGACTGGCTCGGATCGGCATCGAAATCACGAAAGGCGTCGGCGAGCAGGGCCGCCGTCGGTCGGTCGACGGCGTTGCGCGCCTCGGGCCGGTCGATGGTCACGATGGTGACGGCACCGGCGCGCTCGACCCGCACGGTCATGTCGCATCCCTCGATCCGACGAGGTGGCCAATCTCGTTCACCGACGCGACCGAACGAAGCCCGCTGGTGTTCGCCCGGACTCGAGAAATCGACGTATACGCGGGATCGAACCAGAGTGGTGTGGCGATACCGAGAACTGCGCCGAGGTAGATGTTCACGACGCCGCCGTGACACACGACGACGACGGTGCGGCCTTGGTGACCGTCCACGAGTGCGTCCATCTGCCCGACGATTCGAGCGCGGAACTCGTCGGGGGGCTCACCGCCGAAGCTCTCCCAATCGCCCCGCACCATGGCGTCCCAACGCGGATCCTTGGCTGCCTTGAGTTCCTCGACGGGGATGTAGCTGTCCGATTCGGAGTCGTACTCGCGCAGACCGTCGATGATCTCGACGTCGACGCCGAGCGCGGTCCCGAGCGGTGCCGCCGTCTGGGTGGCGCGCGCCAGCGGAGAGCTGACGATGTGATCGATCGGCTCGCCCGCGAGCCAGTGGGCCAGCCGGTTCGCCTGATCGAGTCCGCGAGCGGTGAGCACCGGATCGACCGGGCCGCCGCCACCTTCCTCGGCGGTGATCCGTACCGGCTCGGCGTGGCGGACGAGCACCAAGTCCATCAGTGGGTTCCGAGTGGAAATCCGAGGTGGCCGGCCAACTCGGCCAACGCGCTCGCCGGTTCGAGCACCTTGATCGTGGTCATCCCCATCGACCGCGCCGGCTTCAGGTTCACACCGAGGTCATCGAGGAACACGCA
>JANLTQ010000507.1:0-15504 GCA_031363005.1 Acidimicrobiia bacterium
GCTCGATGACGGTGCGTGGAGTTCGTACGGCATCTTCCGACCCTTCCTCGAAGCCGCCGCCCGTGCGTTGGGCGGCATCGAGCACCTGATCGAGGTCGGCAAGGACGCGCCGCTCGTTCCTCCCACCAGCGCGCAGCGCACCGACATGCTCCAGGCGCTCGGTTCGCCGGCGGCGCTCTATGCCAGCGTCGACGCCAGCGGAAAGGGATTGACGGCAGTGGTCGACGCCTGGTCCGAGCCGGTGGATGACACGACGTGGGTCGTGTACCAGCGAATGCATGCCGGCTTCGAACCATTCCCGGAATACTGCGCGTTCGTGTCCGGCCTCATCGCCATGACCCCGATGCTGTTCGGGTACGCGGCCGGCGAGGTCGTCGAGTCCGAATGTCAGTGCCGCGGTGACGAACGGTGTGCGATGGTCGTCCGCTGGCAGCCCACCGACGACACCGCACGCAGAGCCGAGTACTTCGAGAAGCGGACCGAGCTCCTCGACGCGCAACTGGCGGCGATGCGGGCAACGGTCAACGACCTTGTCTCAGCCGACGCCGTCGGCGACGTGCTTCGGCGCATCGTGACCGAAGCTGCTCGCGCCGTGCCGGCGCCCGCGCATGTCCTTGCCGTGATGGGAACGACTTCGCAGCTGCCGGAGGTCTACTCCGCCGGGTTGGATGAGTCCTCTGCCGCCACGATTGGCCGCGACATCGTCGCAGCGGTGACCCCCGAAAGCGCAGGTCTGGACCTCCAAGCCGGCCGTCACGTGGTCGCCATCACCTCGAGTCGCGCGCACTACGGATACCTGAGCGTCCTCGATCCAACACCGAACCGCTTCTTCGCACAAGAGATCGAGATGCTCGACGCCTACGCCAGCATGGCCGCAGCGGCGTTGGATTCAGCCCGCGCGCTCGAGCACGCCCGCCGCGACGCCACCCTGGCGCGGGTCATGCTCGAACTGTCGACCAGCTTGTCCGAGCTGGGCAGCATGGAAGAGATGGCGGAGCGGCTCACCCATGCCGTCCCCGCAATCGTCGACTGCGATCGCGTTCTCCTCGTCTTGACCGACCCGGGTGCCACGACGCCGAGAATCGCGGCGACCTTCGGCTATCCGGACTCGGAGCTGAAGTTGCTGTCCGAGGCCATCGGCCACGCGCCGCGAACGCCGCGTGAACAGCTCGGATTCCGGCGCACCTCGATCGATTCGGCACCGGAGTTCGAGGCCGCGCTCATGGAGTTCACCGGGGTCATCGCCACCGCGTCGGTGCCGATCACGTCCAACGCCGAGTGCTCGGGATCCATCATCGTCTCCGTCACCGGAGGGGCCGAACGCCTCCTCGACGACGCGAGCCTCGAGGAACGCCTCCGTGGGCTTGCGGGTCAGGCTGCGAGCGCGATGCACAACGCCTACCTGCTCGATCAGATCCGCCATCAGGCCCTGCATGATGCTCTGACGGGCCTCCCGAACCGCGCGCTCATCTTGGACCGAGTCGAGAACATGCTGGCGCGCGCACGTCGCCGAAAGGAACCTGCCGCCGCTCTGTTCATCGATCTCGACGGCTTCAAGACGGTGAACGACACGCTGGGACACGAAGCCGGCGACCGGCTCCTCCAGGCAGTTGCCGCTCGGCTCTCCACCACGCTGCGCGACGGCGACACGATCGGCCGGCTCGGCGGAGACGAGTTCGTCGTCTTGGCCGAAGGGACGAGTGCAGAGCATCGACCCGATCGCGTCGCACAGCGGATCTTGAAGGCGCTGCGAGCGCCGTTCGATCTCGACGACAGCAGCCCGTCGATCACCATTACCGCCAGCATCGGCATCGCGTCCGGCGATCGCCTCAGCTCGACCGAGTTGCTCCGAGACGCCGATGTCGCGCTCTACCGCGCGAAGGAGGCCGGGAAGAACCGGGCCGTGACCTTCGAGTCGCACATGCAGGCGTCGGTACGTGATGAGGCCCTATTACATGCCGACCTTCGTGCCGCACTCGAACGGCGCGAGTTCCAACTCGTGTACCAACCGATCTACGACTTGGCCTCCCAGAACATTCGTGGCGTGGAGGCACTCCTCCGCTGGCGACACCGCGGGCGCGGCATCGTCCATCCCGCAACGTTCATCCCGTTCCTCGAAGAGAGCGGCTTGATCGTCGACGTTGGACGGTGGGTGCTCTTCGACGCATGCCGTCAGAGCGCGGCGCTTCGTCATCTCGGTCACGACCTGACGATGTCGGTGAACGTTTCCGCTCGGCAACTGGAGTCCGACGACATTGTCGACGATCTCCGCGCCGCGCTGGCCGAGTACGAGATCGAACCGTCGCACCTCACGATCGAGATCACCGAGACGACGATCATGCGCGATCCCGCCGCAACGGCGCAGCGGTTGGAAGCCGTCAAGGGCCTCGGGGTTCGGATCGCCATCGACGACTTCGGCACCGGCTACTCATCCCTCGCCTACATCCGCCAGTTCCCGATCGACGTGTTGAAGATCGACCGGTCCTTCGTGAGCGCAATGGCCGAGTCTCACGAATCCGACATCCTCGTCCATACGCTCGTGCAGCTCGGGAAGAGTCTCGGTCTCGAGACCCTCGCCGAGGGGATCGAAACTGCTGCGCAACTCGATGAGCTCGTTCGGCTCGAGTGCGACAGCGGTCAGGGGTTCCTGCTGGCCACACCGTTGACCGTCGCTGATCTCCGCAAGCTGCTCAGCTCACGCATCGGGGTCGGCGCCAGCTAACGGATTCGCGCCAGTCATCAGTTCTCCGCGCGTCAGCGCCAGAGCCACCACGGGGAACACCAGCGCCGAGACCAAGCCGGCCGCAACGAACGCGGCGGCGGTGGCGGCCGTGACTGCGCCAATGACCACGCCGATTTGGGTGGCGGCCACGATGAACGGCAACGAGGTCGCCTGCAACAAGCCAGCCGCCACCGCGCCGCGCGTCCCGACCGTCGATCGATACGCGAGCGCCGGGAGACCCCGAACCGCGAGGAGAGCAGCGAGGAACAGCGGGACCTTCAACAGCGTCGAGGGCTGGTCGAGCAGGGCGTCGAGATCGAACCGGAGACCACTCGTGACGAAGAAGATTGGGATCAGAAACCCGTATCCGATCGCGTCGAGCTTGGTGTGGAACAGGGGGTGGGTCCGCTCGCCGTCGCGGTCGAGAAACCCGACGAGGACACCGGCAACGAACGCGCCCAGGATCGTCTCCAACCCGAATCGCTCCGCGACTACGACGAGCGCGATCAGCAGCAGCATCGAACCCCGAACGCGAATCTGCGCGGTGCTGTCCTGGAGGCGGAGCAAGATGCCGCCGACCCTCATCCCGCGCGAGTGGCGGCTGAGTGCGTACCCGAACACGGCGACGGCGATCGCGAATCCGACGAGCAACACGACGCGCGTGCCGGTGTCAGACGAATCTTTCGAGAACAGCAACGACAACAGGATCACCGCCGCAAAGTCGCCGAGCGACGCGCCGATAATCACGAGTTGACCCAAGCGCGTGTCGGACACGTCACCTTCGCGAAGTAACGGGATGACCAACCCGAGCGAGGTCGCCAACAGCACTACCGCAGCGAACAGCGGATCGTGCACGATCCCGAACGCATCGAGCACACCACCGACGATCAACGCGAGGAGCACCGAGACACCGAAGCCCACGCTGGCAACTCGGAGCAGCTGACCCTTCAGTTGGCTCGTGTCGATCTCCAAGCCGGCGAGGAACAGCAGGAACGCCAACCCGACCAGTGCAAGGATCTGGACGGGTTCGTCGGCCTGGGCCCAGTCGAGAACCTGCGGTCCGACGACGATGCCCGCAACGATCTCGACCACGACGGCCGGAACCCGCAACCTCGGTACGAAGCCGAGGAGCAGCGGCACCAGAAAGGCGACGGCCAACACGACGGCCAAGCTGTCGAACGAGACCTTCGGCATGGCTCCCCCTGGATCGGACTGACCGATACTCAGTGCCCCGACCCGGGGGGTCGTTACGAGATTGCGCGCCATCGAGGTCGGGTCCATGATGGCGCGGTCATGAAGCTGGACCCCCCGACCTCGGACGACGATCTTGTCGCGCGCCTGCGCGCCGGCGACGAGGACGCGTTTCGTGACCTCATCGACGAGTTCGACGCGCCGCTACGGCGAGTTGCTCGCACGTACGTCTCGACGGACGCCGCCGCGGACGAGGTGGTGCAGGACGTCTGGGTCGGAGTCCTGCGCGGGATCGACCGCTTCGAACAACGGTCGTCACTCAAGACCTGGATCTATCGAATCCGCATGAACATCGCACGCACTCGGGGCGTGCGCGACCGTCGGAGCATTCCGTTCTCCAGCCTCGGCGATACCGAGGGCGAAGGACCCACCTTCGATCCCGATCGCTTCCAGACCGTTGCCGGGGCGCACCCCGGTCACTGGTCCGAGTTCCCGATGCGGTGGCACGACCACCCCGAGGTCCGGGCCGTCGGTCACGAGACGATTGAAGTGGTCCGAGAGGCGCTCAGCACGCTGCCTCCGGCACAACAGCAGGTCGTCCGGTTGCGGGACATCGAGGGTTGGACCGGCGCCGAGGTGTGTAACGCTCTCGACATCACCGATACCAACCAACGTGTGCTGTTGCATCGAGGTCGCGCCAAGATTCGGGCCGCGCTCGAGTCCTACTTCGAAAGCGCGGTGACGGCGTGAGCAATCGAGATTCAGGCGAGATGGTGTGTCAGGAACTGGTCGAGCGGGTCACGGAATATTTCGAGACCGCCATGCCGTCCACAGACCGCGACCGCTTCGAGGCTCACATCGCCGAGTGCCCGTTCTGTGAAGAGATTCTCGAGCAATTCCGGTCGGTCGTCGCGTTGACCGGCCATCTCCGCACCGACGACGTCGAAGCAGTCGCACCGCAGCATCGAGCCGAGCTGCTCGAAGCATTTCGGACATGGAGCGCGGCCGGGCGTTGACGGACGGCCGCCAGCGCGTAGCGTGCGCGCATGGTGGCGCAGCGCATGACTCCGGGTGATGCTGCGGCGCTGCTCCGACCGGCCGACAGCCTCGGCATCCCCCTCGGGCCCGGTCAGCCCTCGGCCTTTCTTCATGCACTCGGCGACCGAGACGACTGGACCGAACTCACCGTCTTCGGTGCCCTGCTCGTCGACCTCTACGCCGTGTTCACCAAACCCGGGGTCCGTTACCTCTCAGGATTCTTCGGACCGGCGGAACGATTCCTCGTCGACAGTGGCGCACGGGTGGAGTTCGTTCCGGCGGACTTCCGTCGTTTCACCCGCATTGCCGAGCAACTCGCCCCCCGCATCGTGGCGACGGTGGCTACGCCCCCCGACGCCGACGGCTTCCTCTCCTTGTCGCTGCATGCCGGGGCCACCGTGGACGCCATTCGATCGGCGGCCGCCAATCCGGACCGTCTGCTCGTCGTCGAGATGAACCCGAAGTTCCCCCGTACCCGAGGACTCCTGCCCGAACATCCTCATCGGATTCACGTCGACGAGATCGACGTGCTCGTCGAGTCCGACCGCGACCCGTTCGTCCTGGCCGACGTCGAGCCGAGCGCCGTCGACCGCGCCATCGCCGGCCACGTGACACCGCTCGTTCCGGACGGTGCGACGCTGCAGACCGGCATCGGTGGTATCCCCTCGACGATCGTCAAACTTTTGGCGGATGGACCCGGCGGCGATTACGGCGTCCACTCGGAGATGTTCACGACGGGACTCATGCACCTACATCGGGCCGGCAAGGTCACCAACGCACGCAAGGGTCAGTACGACGGCGTCTCGATCACGACTTTCGCGGCGGGGACACTCGAGTTGTACGCGTGGCTCGACGACAACGACGTGGTCGCGTTCCTTCCCGTCGACGTCGTGAACTCGCCGGAAGTGATCGCGCGCAACGAGACGATGATCACCTTGAATGGCGCGATCACCGTCGACCTGCACGGCCAGGTAGTGGCGGACACGATCGGTGGCCGGCAGTTCTCCGGCATCGGGGGTCACGAGGATTTCATCGCTCCCTCCGGACTCTCACTCGACGACCGCTCGCTCATCTGTCTGCCGTCGACGGCGGTCGTCGCCGGGGCGGCGGTGTCCCGCATCGTGCATCAGTTGCCGGCCGGGTCCATCGTGACGACGCCGCGCCACCAACTCGACCTCGTTGTCACCGAGCACGGCGTCGCCCACCTGCGCGGTCGCTCGGTGCGCGAACGAGCCGTCGCGCTCGCCGAGATCGCCGACCCGCTGTTCCGCGACGAGCTCCTGGCGCGTGCCGACCAGTTGGCCTGACGCTCCGTCATGTCACAGGCTCGCAGTACGGTGCTCACCCCTTCCTGAGGAGCAAACCATGAGCGAAGCGAGAACCACACGAGCCTTGCAGCCGGAAACCCAGCGAAGTGTGGCCGCCCGGCCCGGTCCGCAGGACCAAGAGGGCACGTGATGCCTGAGATTGCTGACCGTTACCGCCGACTTTCCGGCACGTTCGCCGACCGCATCGACACGGTTCCGGCCGATCGTTGGAGCTCACAATCGCCGTGTCCGGAGTGGTCCGCCCGGGAGCTCGTCGGGCACGTGGTCTCAGCACAGGCGATGTTTCTCGGGTTCATCAACGAAGAGATGCCCCCGGGCCCAGACGCCGCGGACGACCCGGCGGCGGCATGGGCACATGCATCGGGAGTGATCCAGTCGGCACTCGACGACCCCACCCGCGCCGGAACGACGTTCACCGGTTTCTTCGGCGAGAGCACGTTCGAAGCCGCGGTCGATCGGTTCCTCAACTTCGACCTCGTCGTACACGGATGGGACCTGGCGCGCGCAACCGGCGGCGACGAACACATCGATGATGCCGACGCCCAACGCGTCATCGAGAGTGCCGGCGAGTTCGGAGATGCGCTCCGAAGCCCCCAGGTGTGCGGACCCGAGGTCTCGGTCTCGGACGACGCCGACCTCACCGCTCGGATGCTCGGGATCGTCGGCCGAACGGCGTAACGCAATCGGGAACCGCCCTCTTACGGGAGCAGGGCGGCGAACTCCGCAAGGCGATCGAGCCATTCCGTGCGCGTGGCACATCCGGCGAACTGCACGGCAAGCCAGTCGACACCCAGGTCGGCGAGCGTCGCGACATCATCGGACGGGTTGAATCGAGCGAAGCAGATTGTGAGTGGACGAGTTCGGCCGATCTCTCGTGCATAGTCCTGCGCCGCCCCCAGGCGAGTTGCGAGTTCGTCGAGGTTCGTGATCGCCGGTGTCTTGACTGCTGTTGCCGCCGCGGGCGGATTCGGAAACGGTGACCACCCGTCGCCGACCTCGACGGCGCGCTTCATGGCGCGCGTGCTGTTGCCGCCGATCCAGATCGGGATCGGCTCAGGGTGGGGCAGCTGCGTCACCCCACGCGCGCGGTAGTGGTCCGCTTCGACCGCAACGCCGGCGTCCGACCACACTCGCCGCATCAGCGCAATCGACTCGTCGAGCAGATCGTTGCGATCATCGAAATCCACGCCGAGTGCGCCGAACTCCGGACGCAGGTATCCGGCCGCGACTCCGAGGATCACGCGCCCACCCGAGAGGTTCTGCAGGGTGGCCACACTCTTGGCCGCGAGGAATGGGTTGCGATACGCGGCCACGTAGACATGCGTGTGCAGGCGAATCCGCGTGGTCGCAGCCGCGGCAAAGGCCAGCGCGACGAGCGGCTCCTGGGCGTGGTGGCCACCGCCGGCGAGCCAACGATCGTCGGGCGCAGGGTGGTCCGTGACGTGCACCGCATCGAGTCCCGCCGCCTCGACGGCCGCTGCCATCTCCGCGATCGCATCTCCGGTGACGAACTCGACAGCGGCGTCGACGTGATCGACCGGAATTCCGACGGTGTAGCGCATGGGATGCGCACGCTACCGTCCCCGCCATGAGCAGCCTCTCGATCGCCGACATCAACCTGAGTGCGCCGGAACTCTGGGCCGCGCCGGACGCGGAGCGCGAAGCCGTGTTCCAGTACCTGCGGGACGAACACCCGATCAGTTTCCATCCGGAACCGCTCATCGACGGCATGCCGATGGGACCGGGCTACTGGGCGCTCACCCGGTACGACGACGTCATGTACGCAAGCCGGCACGCGGAGTTGTTCTGCTCGAGTGAGGGCGGCACCAACATCAGCGACATCCCCGCCGAGCTGGCCGCGTTCATCGGTTCGATCATCAACATGGACGACCCGCGTCACAAGAAGCTCCGCAACCTCGTGAGTTCCGGGTTCACTCCCAAGGCGCTGAACCGGATCCTCGACCAGGTGGCGGTGCGCGCCACCGCGGTGGTCGACGCGGTGATCGACACAGGCCAGTGTGATTTCGTCGCCGAGATCGCGGCGCCGCTCCCCCTCGGCGTTGTGTGCGACATGGTGGGCGTGCCACCGTCGCAGGAACACGACGTTTTCGCCGCGAGCAACGTGATCCTCGGTGTGGGTGATCCCGAGTACGTGCAGTCGCTCGAAGACCTCATGGCGGCATTCATGACGCTGCACCAGATGGCCATGGAGATCGGCGAGCACCGGCTGGCAAACCCCACCGACGACATCACGTCGATCCTCATGCACGCAGAAGTCGACGGCGAACGACTCACCGTTGCCGAGTTCGCGTCGTTCTTCATCCTGCTCGTGGTCGCCGGCAACGAGACCACCCGGACCGCGATCAGCCACGGCACGTGGGCGCTCCAGAACAATCCCGACCAAAAGGCCTTGTGGCTGACCGACTTCGATCGTTACGCACAGGACGCCGGCGAGGAGATCGTGCGTTGGGGAACACCGGTCGTGCACTTCCGCCGCACCGCGACACAGGACGCAGAGATCGGAGGCCAGCCGATCGCAAAGGGCGAGAAGGTCGTGATGTGGTTCAACTCGGCAAACCGTGACGAGCGCCAGTTCCAGGATCCCTACACCTTCGACATCACGCGCTCGCCGAACGCGCACTTCGGTTACGGCGGGGGCGGGCCGCATTTCTGCCTCGGTGCCAACCTGGCCCGGCGGGAGATTCGAGTGATGTTCGAAGAGATGTTCCGTCGATTGCCGGATCTCACCATCACCGCCGAGCCGACGCTGCTGCAGTCTTCCTTCATCCACGGCATCAAGCGCATGCCGTGCGAGTTCACCCCCGGCGGCTGACTCGGGGCGACTGACTCCGGGTTCCGCGCTCGGCCGTGGCTGCGGGCCTACGGTTCGCTGCGTGACCACGGTTGAACCGTTCGATCCGGGATTCGGTCCGCTCGTTGACACGACGGTGCGCGTGGCCGCGTGGAACATCTGGGCGCGCTACGCCGCCTGGGAGCGACGCGGGCCGATCATCGAGGCCGCCTTACGCGCCGCGGCGCCGGACATTGCCCTGCTCGTCGAGGTCTGGGAGGAACCCGGGGGTCGCTCACAAGCGATGGAACTCGCGGCGGCGCTCGGTGACTACGAGCACGTCTACGCCTCGAACCTCACGTTCCCCGACGGCACCCGTGCCGGCAACGCGATACTCAGCCGGTGGCCGATCGTCCGTTCTGAAGTCCGCACGTTGCCCCGCGACGCGCCGAATGGAGCCCGTGACGATGAAGGCGAGGAGCGGCTCTGCTTGTTCGCGGAGCTCGACGGGCCGCGCGGACCGCTCCAGATCTTCTGCGCGCATCTCTCCTGGCGCGAAGACCATGGTGCGATCCGCCAAGAACAGGTACGCGCCATCGCCGAGTTCGCTCGCGACATGCGGCCGCGTGCGTTCCCGGCGATTCTCGGCGGGGACCTCAACGCGGCGCCGGACACGGACGAGATTCGGATGCTCACCGGCCGCGCCGGCACCCCGGTTCCGGGCATTTGGTTCCGAGACGCGTGGGAGCACGGAGGCGACGGTCCCGGCTTCACGTGGTCGAACGACAATCCGTGGGCGGCCACCAGCCTCGACGTCGACCGGCGGATCGACTACCTGCTCGTCGGCCACCCGAAGCTCGGCGGCGTCGGCCACGTGGTGAACGCCGAGTTGATGGGTGACGAACCCGTCGACGGCGTCTATCCGTCCGACCATTTCGGTCTCGTCGGCGACCTGCGCTACTGAGTTAGGCCTGGGCGCGGAACCATTCGCGCGCGGCGGTGGCGAACTGCCGCTGATACGCGCCGTAGGCATCTCTGAGCGCAGTGCCGGGCCAGGGTTCGGGCAGGAGCATCCTCGGCAGTCGGGGATCGGCGCGAATGTGTCGCAGCGTTGCGGCGCCCGCGAGGAAAGCGTCGGCAAGTGTCGCCTCCGGGCGCTGCGCCATCGCCGCCGTCGTCACGTCCAACCGCCGCAACAACTCGTTCCCGTGCCGGCTCCACGCGCTCGGAGCGAAGAGGCGGTTCGCGAGCACCACCGGATCGTCGTCGGGCGTGACGTCGAGCCACGAACAGCGTGGATCCTCGGCCAGGTCCGGCAAGTTCGCCGGCCGGATCCACACCCCTTCGCGCCACTCCGCGAGTCCCGCGCGCCGCAGCGCAACCCGCACGTCGGCGCGAACCGCGGCGGGACGAGCGTCGCCCACGGCCACTGCCATCCGCCACCGACCGTTCCAGCGGGCCGGATACGACTCGAGCCGCGACTGCTGCTCAGCTTGGCGTTGGGCGAGGCCGCCGACGAGCTCGTAGCCACGAACGTCGCGCACGAGTTCACCGGCTCCCGTCATGCGATGCAGGGCGACCCGAGCCGTGCCGGGCGAGATACCGAAGAGCGCACACCAACGGATCAGATCGCGTCCGGTGGCCCGAGCCGGGTGGCGACCGAGCAAGAGGCTCGCCATGACCGAACGGGCCGACAAGGGCCGGTCTTGACCTGCGTTCAGTTCGAGGATGTTACGTGATTGCACCATTTGTTGTAATCACTGTAACATCTCGGGCGTGATCGCAACCGTGATTCCCGCACCCGACCTGCTCGTGACGCCGGACCCGACGAGTCCCATCGCGCCGACGGGCAAGCCGAAGCCGGAATTGCGGGAACAGCTGCGCCGCATTCCGTCGCTGCGGAATGTGGCGAACGCCGTCGTCCTCTACGCCGTCACCATCGGGATCTTCGTGGTGGTCGCCCGGGCCGACAATCTCGTGGTGTGGGCCGTGGCATTTCTCGCGATGGGCCCGATCCACGCGCGGTTTGCGATCTTCATGCACGAGGCTGCGCACCGGTTGCTGTTCTCGAACCGGAAAGCCAACGACTTCTTCGGGAAATGGTTCATCGCCTTTCCCGCCTTCGTACCCATCGACCTCTACCGGCGCGGGCACATGGCGCACCACCGGGAGGAGTTCGGTCCCAACGAGCCGGACATCCCGCTGTATCGCGGGTACCCGATCCCACGCGACTCGATGATCCGCAAACTCCGGCGCGACGCGCTCGGTATCACCGGATGGAAGTTGACACGCGGACTGTTCCGGGGCGTGGTGGCGAGCGACTCGAAAGTGGCGAACCAGGCGCGCGGCATCGTCGCCGTCCAACTCGTGATGCTGGCGCTGTTCAGCGCCTTCGGTCATCCGTGGATGTACTTCATCCTCTGGTTTCTCCCCCACCTCACCGTGTGGCGCGTCATCAATCGGCTGCGCTCCATCGCCGAGCACGGCGGGATGAAGCACTCTCCCGATCGCCGGGAGACCACGCACTCGGTGCGCCAACACTGGCTGGCCCGGCTCACGATCGTCCCGTACTTCACCGGTTGGCATCTCGCCCACCACGCCGACTCCGGAATCCCGATGCGCAACCTTCCCCGCTTCCACGCCGAACTGGTCCGCTCCGGCTACGTGCAGCCCGAGCTGGAGTACCCCAACTACCCCGCCCTCTGGCGCGCCCTCGCGTCGGGCTAATCCCCCGCGTCTGTCGTTTGCGCCGCCCCACACACGTCTGAAGCGACAAACGCCGGGGGCGTGGAGGGTGTCGTGCAATGCTCGGGCGATGGGTCGGCTCGGGATCATTGCGGGGAGTGCACTGCGGGAGAGCGCGTTCGCCGCGCACGGGACTCGGGTGGTGCACGCGGGTGTGGCGATGCTGGACGTCGACGGTACGTGCGTGGTGCAACGGCACGGACTCGATGACTGGGTGCCTCCGCATCGGATCGACCACCGCGCCCACATCGGAGCCTTGCTCGACGCCGGAGTCGACCGCGTACTCGCGATCTCCTCGGTGGGAAGTCTGCGCGTGGACTGGCCAGTCGGCACCTGCGCAGTGATCGACGACTTCTACGCGCCCGCCGAGACGCGTTCGTACTACGACGACCCTCGGAGCCACCTCGTCCCCACGTTCGATGCGGCCTGGCGCGCTCGGGTCCTCGCCGCATGGAAGGCGTCGACCGACACTCCGGTGCAGCATGGCGGCGTGTACGCACAAACGTCGGGCCCGCGGTTCGAGACGCCGGCCGAAGTACGCGCCCTCACCGCAGTGGCCGATCTCGTGGGAATGACGGTGGCGTCGGAGTGCATCCTCGCGACCGAGGTCGGGCTCCCCTACGCCGCGGTGTGCGTCGTCGACAATCTGGCCAACGGACTCGGTGACACACCGCTCACGCTCGAAGAGTTCAACGCCGGTGTCGCCGCCAATCGAACCCGATTGATCGCGGACCTCGACGCATTGATCCCGCACCTCGCCCACGACCTCGGGGCAGTTCGAGCATGAGCCTTACCGTCACGAACGCCGGGCTCGACGGCGGCCCGGTGAGCCTGCGCGCGGTCGACGGCCTGATCGCCGCGCTTGGCCCCGATGTGCAGCCGGAGGCGGGTGACGAGGTACTCGACGCGCGCGGGCTCGCGCTCACCCCCGGCCTCGTCAACGGTCACGGTCACGCGGCGATGACGTTGTTGCGCGGCTACGGCGACGATCTCCCCCTCATGGAGTGGCTGGAGGACCGGATCTGGCCCGCCGAGGCCCAACTCACGAACGACGACATCTACTGGGGCACGCGCCTGGCCTGCCTCGAGATGATCCGCTCGGGCACCACTCGGTTCTGGGACATGTACTGGCACCAGTTCGATATCGCGCGGGCCGTCGTGGACAGCGGGATGCGCGCCAGCGTGAGCCAGGTGTTCCTGAGCTTCCCCGGTGCC
This sequence comes from Acidimicrobiia bacterium, assembly GCA_031363005.1. Lineage (GTDB taxonomy): Bacteria > Actinomycetota > Acidimicrobiia > IMCC26256 > JAENVU01 > JAENVU01. The sequence goes on from JANLTQ010000507.1 coordinate 13,031, forward strand.
CCCGCCGAGGCCCGCCCGGAGGCGGCACCTGAAGGCCTGGATCGCCTCGGCGAGTTCGGCCCGCGCGTCACTCCGTGTTTGGGTCCGCACGCGATCTACACCGTCGACGACGCGGTGCTGCGAGTCGTCGCCGAACTCTCCGAGACCCGCAATGTCCCGGTCCAGATCCACCTCTCCGAAACCGAGGACGAGGTGACCGAATGCCTCGCGGCCCGCGGTTGCCGGCCGACGGAGTATCTGGACCGGATCGGCCTCCTCACTCCCCGCACCGTGTTGTCCCACGGGGTCTGGCTCGACGACGCCGAACTCGAGCTGATCGCGCGGCGCGGCGCAACCATCGTCACCAACCCGGCGTCGAACATGAAGCTCGCAGTCGGGAAGGTGTTTCGCTATCGCGCCGCGCGTGACGCCGGGATTCCCATCGGGATCGGCACCGACGGCGTGGCGTCGAACAACTCCCTCGACCTACTCGCGGACCTGAAGCTGCTCGCGTTGGTCCAGAAGCACACCGACCAGGATCCCAAGGTGTTGCCCGCCGCCGAGGCCTGGGAGATTGCGACCGGGGTCGCCGCACCGCTGCTCGGTGGAACGCCCCTCGCGATCGGGTCTCCCGCCGACTTCCTGCTCGTCGACGCCAACGCGGTGGAGATGACGCCGTCGCCGTTGGTGGATGCACTCGTCTACTCCGGCAGCGGTGCCGTCGTGCAGACGACCGTCGTCGACGGTGTCGTGATCATGCGTGATCGCCACATCGAGGGCGTCGACGAGGTCATCGAGCAGGTCCGAGCCATTTCACGACGCATTCGCACGTCCTGATCTTCCGATCGACACGCGAGTAAGGAGGGGTCCGTGGACGAGGACCGGCTGGACGGCGGAAATCTGGGTGGCGCGGTGCGCATCGGGGACACGGTCCGTCGACGTGTCGGCCCGTGGACTCCGGCGGTCCACTCGTTGCTCCACTACCTCGAACGCGCCGGGTTCTCCGACGCGCCCCGGGCACGTGGTTTCGATGACCAAGGCCGCGAAATCCTCACCTTCCTTCCGGGCGAGACCGTCGGCAGCCGGAAGCCGTGGCCGAGCTGGGTCCACGAGGACACCACCCTCGACGCCGCCGCGTCCTGGATGCGGCGCTACCACGACGCGGTCGCGAGATTCGTCCCTGAGCCGGGCGCCATCTGGCGCACCGGCGGCACGTGGGCGCCGGGCCTGATCGTCGGCCACAACGATGCGGCGCCGTACAACGCCGCGTATGACGACGGCACGCTCACCGGGTTCTTCGACTGGGACTTCGCCGGTCCGGTGACTCGAGAGTGGGATCTCGCGTACGCCGCGTCCAGCTGGGTACCGTTGCACGCCCGAGCCGTCGCCACCGAGGAAGGCTTCACGGAGTTCGCGGCGCGGCCCCGCCGGCTGCGCCGATTCCTCGACGTCTACGGCTGGTCCGGAGATCTCCGTGCTTTCATCGCCGTCGTCCACGACCGGGTCCAGGCGCACCTCGCTGATCTGCTCGCGCTCGCCGCCGGTGGCGACCCGGATTTTGTGCAGCTCCTGGAGGCGGGCACCGCCGATCGATTGCGTGACGCACTTCGTGAGCTGGAGTCGATCGAGTTCTGAGCGTTGGGTGGCACTGGCCGCGATGTGATCCACTGAGGCTTCGGGTTCGAATCTCCCCGAGTCCCGACGACGCCGAACACGAGGAATGACATGAGCACTGAAGTGCAACCACGACCCGACCTGACGTCCGCGTATCGAGCGCTCCGTGAGCGCGTCAGCGCGCTGGTGGCCGAGGCGTCGCAGGAACAACTCCAGGCGACTGCGCCCGCCACGCCGGAGTGGCGCGTGCACGACGTGATCGCGCACATGGTGGGCGTCCCGGCCGACGTCCTCGCCGGCCGGATGGAGGGCGTGACCACCGACGTCTGGACCGCCGCGCAGGTCGACGCCCGTCGCGATCTTCCGACTGCTGCGCTCATCGACGAATGGACCACCAACGCTGCGACCTTCGAACCGATGCTTCCGGACTTCGGCGTGATGGCCGGTCAAGCGATCCTTGACGCGTGCACCCACGAACACGATGTCCGCGACGCTCTCGGCGCACCGGGTGCTCGCGACAGCGACGCGGTCCATATCGGGAGCGGATGGCTCGCCGATCGGATTGGGGATTTCAATGCCGCCGCCGGACACGGACCGGTGCGCATCGAGACGGATCTGTGGTCCGAGACCTACGGAGACGGCGACCCCGTCGCCACACTGCGTGTCTCCGCGTTCGAGTTGATGCGCGGCTCAACCGGCCGCCGCAGTCAACGCCAACTCGACACCTGGGATTGGAGCGGCGTGGCCCGCCCCGAGCTCGTCGTCATGCCGATCTTCGTCCCCCGCACCGAGGATTTCGACGGCTGAAGACCCTCGTTTTGGCGGCCAGAAATGGGCCCCCGGAGCACTTCAGGACGCCCAAAAGGGGGGCGGGGGGGGCG
>JANLTQ010000050.1:0-10003 GCA_031363005.1 Acidimicrobiia bacterium
GGCCTGACCGATGCTGCATCGCCGACACGGTTTGCCCGACGGTTGGGAATCGATCGCCGACCGCATCGGCTGGTGGCCTTCGTTCACCGAGGACGAACAGCATGCTCTGGCCGAGATCACGGACTGGTTGCTGCATCACAAGCACTGGGAAGCTGCACACGATTTTGCGCTCACCGACGAGATCACCGTCACCATCGCCGTCCAGGCCGCGATGCTCGTCCTGGGCCTCGACACCGCGGACTTCCGAGAGGTCAGTGCGATCATCGTGTACCCGTCGGCGATGCAGTCGCGCGGGGTGAGTGCAGGTCCGATTTCGGGCACCGTGAGCGACGGCATGATCCCCGTGCTCGGCGAAGCGCACTCGAGCCGCGGTCCGCTCCTGCTGGCATGGGACGAGACGATCGCCGCCGCGCACCATCCGGGTCGCGGGCACAACGTGGTGTTCCACGAGTTCGCCCACAAGCTCGACATGCTCTTCGACGACACCGCCGACGGCATGCCCCACCTCGGTGGCCGGGTGCAACCCGACCGATGGATCTCGGTGTGCACCGAAGCGTTCGACGCGTTGCAAGCGGGCCATCACCGGCCGCCGCTTCAGGAGTACGGCGCGACCAACCCGGCCGAGTTCTTCGCCGTTGCGACCGAGGCCTTCTTCGACGTTCCCCGATCGCTCGCCCACCACGAGCCCGAGCTGTACGACGTCCTGCGTGGGTACTACCAGCAGGACCCGGCGACCCGTCAGCCTTGATGAACGTTCGCCTGCGTCGGGTCTTCTCCGGCTACCGCCGACGCGCGGCGTCGATGCTGCGGGATCCGGCGGCGCTCGAAGATCTGGCGCGCGCCTCTCGCCAGAAGGTCGCCGGCACGTCGAACTCGCGCATCCGCGAACTCGGTGACCAGGTCAAGCAGCTCGGCCGGCTGATTCGTGCGTACGCCAACGGTTCGTACCGCGAGATCAGCCCGGCGAGCATCGGGCTCGTCGTCGCCGGAATCCTGTATTTCGCTACCCCCCTCGACCTGGTCCCCGACGCCATCCCGGGTGCCGGCCTGGTGGACGACTTCACCGTGCTGGCGTTCGTCCTCGCCCGCCTCGAAGGCGAACTGGCTCGCTTCACCGCCTGGGAACGCGCCGACGCGATCACGATCGAATAACGCCACCACCTCATCCGGGGCCGTCAGCTCTTCGACATCGCTCGACGGCACGTGAGAACCTGAACGCCTCATGCGAGTTCTCGTCTGTATCAAACGCGTGCCCGCACCGGGCGCCCGCATCAACCTGACCGCTGACGGTCTGGCCGTCGACACCACGAATCTCGGATTCACCATGAGTCCCCACGAGGAGTGCGCGCTCGAGGCCGGCTTGGCGTTGGTGGAAGCGCACGGCGGATCGGTGACGGCGCTCACCGTCGGCCCGCCCGAGGCGGAAGAACAACTCCGGTACGCGGCGTCGCTCGGGGTGGCCAACGTTGCGCTCGTTCCGACCAATGGCAGCGACTGGGACCCTCAGCAGACTGCGCGTGCGGTGACGAGTGCGGCCCGGCAGCTCGAGGCCACGGCCGACGCTCCCTTCGATCTGATCATCTTCGGCAACGAGTCTGCGGACTCCGGCGGCTTCCAGGTTGGGGTGCGGGTCGCCCGCGCCCTGGATCGCCCGATGATCACGGGCGCGAAGGCGCTCGCGGTCGACGCCGACACCGCCTCAATCCGGCGCGAGATCGACGGCACGCAGGAGGTGTACGAGATCCCACTTCCGGCCGTGGTCGGCGTGAAGGAGGGCATCAACCTGCCTCGCTATCCGACCATGAAGGGTCGCCTTGCGTCCCGCAAAGCTGGCGTCGATGCAATCACCACGAATGCCGAAGCCGGCGGCCAGGCAATGGTGGCCCTCGTGTCGCCACCTGAAGTCCCGTCGCATCTCGTCGTGCTCGGCGAGGGAGCGACCGCCGCACCGGCGGTGGTCGACGTTCTCGACGAGTTGGGGTTGCTGTGACCGTGCTCGTCGTCATCGAGCACGACCGCGGCACGCTCGCCGCCGCCGCGCTCGAAGCCCTCACCTTCGGACGGATGCTCGCCGACGCGATCGATACCGAACTCCACGCCGTGACCATCGGCGCCAACGCCGATGGTCTCGCAACCGGTCTCGGGGAGTTCGGTGCGACCACGGTCCACCAGGCCCACCACGAACACCTCGAGGATTTCGGTCCGGACGCGTGGGCGGACTCGGTCGCGACGTTGATCACCGCAAGTGCGCCGCATGCCGTGATCGCATCCGGGACCGATCGCGGCAACGAGGTCCTCGCCCAGATCGCCGCTCGCCTCGACGCGCCGTTCGTGGCCAACGTCCTCCCATCCGATCTCAAAGCCGTCGCAGATCGCAACGCGCCGTGGGAGTTCACCCGGGTGCGATGGGGTGGCTCGCTTCACGAGCGGGTCACGCTGCGCGCCGACGTCAAGCTGCTGACCCTCGCGCTCCACGGCGTCGAGCCCGAGCGCGCCGGCACTCCGGGACCCGCAACTCCGAGGCCCTTCGAACCCGTCCTCGAAGAACGCTCAGCGATCACCATCGTCCGTGATCGTGTCGAGCGCGAAGCGGGCGTCACCCTTGCCACCGCGGCGGTCGTCGTCGGTGGTGGCCGGGGCGTCGGGAGCGCCGAAGGTTTCGCGCCGCTCGAAGACCTGGCGGGGCTGCTCGGCGGCGTGGTCGGGTGTTCGCGAGCGGTCACGAACAATGGCTGGCGCAACCACACCGACCAGGTCGGACAAACCGGAACGCGCATCGGCGCCGACGTCTACTTCGCGTGCGGAATCTCCGGCGCGATCCAGCATTGGGTGGGTGCATCCGGCGCAAAGTGCATCATCGCGATCAACACCGACGCCGGCGCGAACATCGTGACGAAGGCGGACTACGCGGTCATCGGCGATCTCCACGAGGTCGTGCCGGCCATCGCCGAAGAGATCCGACGCCGGAAGACCTGACGACAGCAGAAGACCCGAAACTCAGTCGGCGGCTTGCACCACGACGCGTGCGAGCGCGGCGGCACGGACGTTCAGGCGGTTGGGTTTTCGCGTTCCGAGCTTGGTCGCAATGCCGACAATGGCCGCCCGGACCACGCCACCAACACCCGGAAGCAACGACGCTCGAACAACGAGCTGAGCCGGCTTCGGAAGCGCTGGGCGACCATCGAAGACGTCGGCGAGGTCGGGATACATGGCGTGCAAACGCCGGGAGGCCAGCGCTTGCACGCGAGACGTCTCGAGAAATTTTGAGACCGGCCGCTCGTAGTGGTGCGTTGCCGCAAGGGAGCGATCGAACACCCCGACGAGTCCGGCGACGTGGCACCGGAACCCGAACTCCTCGTCCTCGAGCAGCGAGTTCAGGAAGGAGCTGTCCGCCTGTGGCACCCGGATGCAATCCTCGGACCGGATCGAATAGTTCCCAGCCCAGAGCTGCAGGAGCACGCGGCTCGGATCCTCGTCCAGCTCCTTGCATTCTGATTCGTAGTCGTCGGCGTAGATCGAGGCTGCAACACTCCTGCCCACAATTTCGGGAGCGACCGGGAAATACCCGATGGCCACCCGGTTCGGGCCGGCGGCATGCACGCGCCGATGTCCTTCGAGCAGTCCCGGTTCAGGGACGACGTCGTCGTCCAACAACAACACGATGTCGCCGCGTGCGGCATCGACTCCGGCCTGACGCGCCAGTGCCACTCCTCGGCCCGGGCCCGCAACCATGCGAACCCGCTGCTCCCCGGTCGAGAGCCACGGCGTCAAGACGCTACGAACGTCATCGGGATTGGCATCAGCCACCACGATCACTTCAAGGGCGTCCTGCTCGAGGGCTCGACTGACGATGTCCGCCAGAACTCCGCGTCCGACGGACGGAATGACGACCGAGATGCTGAGATGGTCGGTCGACTCGATTTCTGCCACAGCCCAGGATGACGTGTGAACCGTCACGACGCAACGACCACTCTACGTGTTCGGAGAACCGCGCCCGGTGTCATGGCTCGCCCCATGACGCCTTTACGCTGGACAGTCGCCACGACCGAGGGGGTTGCATGCAGAACGTCGAAGCACGCCTCGGCCGCGCCGCGCCGACCGAGCGCCCGACGTGACGCCGGCATCGGGGGGTCGCCGGGCCGCCCGCACGACCGGCGTCGGCGATCTCAGCCCTCGGACCGAGGGCACGGTCGCCACCCTCTCGGCGCGCGTCGTCTCCCGAGTGATCTGGTGCAGCGTGGCCGTGCTGATCGTTGCGACGTTCGTCGTCCAGTTCATCCGCGACCGGTCCGGGAAGAGCACGGTCGTGAATCTGTTCGACTCCGACCAGAAGCTCAACTTTCCCAGCGCGATGAAGATCGTGCTGCTCCTCAGCGCGACGCTGCTCTTCCTGCTCCTCGCCATCACGGTGAGAGATCGCTGGCACCGCCTGCGCTGGTACGGCATCAGCGCCGTCTTCGCCCTCTTGACCGTCGACGAGATGACGTACATGCATCAGCGCCTCTCGGACGCGCTGCATGACTTCTTGGGAACCAGCGGACCACTCAGGTTCGCCTGGGTGCTCGTCTATCTCCCACTGCTCGCCGTGCTCATGGTGGTGTACCTGCCGTTCTGGCGGCGCTTGGCCAACCCACTCCGCTGGCAGCTCCTCGTGGCCGCCCTCGGGTTCGCGGGTGGCTCGGGCGGGATCGAGTTCGTCAAGGCCGACTTGTTCGACGACCGCCGCTGGAAACTGTCGTTCGGTCTCGCCGCGTCGGCGTCGGACTCCCTCGAACTGCTCGGCCTCGCAGTGCTGGTCACCGCGCTCGTCGCCACCCTCGGACGGGCGACCGGTTCAGTCACGGTCAACGTCACGCGCTGACGCGACCGGCCCTGCGGTCAATCCGCAGGATCGGTCGCGTCAATCGCACGACAATCGCAGGAACCCACGCGTGAAATGCAAGCCCTGACTTGCGTATCCGGTGGCGAGTTCGGTGGCGCAGGGTTCGCTCAGGCGAGGGCTGAGCAGCAGGTGTCGACGATGAGTCGAGTGACGACGTACGGGTCCATGTTGGCGTTCGGACGCCGATCCTCGATGTACCCCTTCTGGTCGACCTCGACCTGCCACGGGATGCGCACCGAAGCACCGCGGTCCGAGACGCCGTAGCTGTACTCGTTGTACGGAGCGGTCTCGTGCTGGCCGGTGAGGCGAGTCTCGATGCCGTGGCCGTAGCCGTCGACGTGCTCCTGCACCCGCTTGCCCAGCGCCTCACAGGCAGTGATGATCGGCTCGTAGCTGTCGCGCATGGCCTTGGTGGAGAAGTTCGTATGCGCGCCGGCACCGTTCCAGTCCCCTGACACGGGCTTCGCAGTGATGGTCACGGCGATCCCGAAGTCTTCGGCAATGCGGTACAGCAACCACCGGGCGATCCAGAGTTGGTCCGAAACCTCAAGCGGTCCGAGTGGGCCGACTTGAAACTCCCATTGACCGGGCATGACTTCGGCGTTGATGCCGGACAGTCCAAGACCCGCCTCGAGGCATGCGTCCATGTGGGCTTCGACGATCTCGCGACCGAAGACCTCGTCGGCACCGATGCCGCAGTAGTAGAAGCCCTGCGGGGCCGGAAATCCGCCCGGAGGGAAGCCGAACGGTCGGCCGTCCTGGAAGAAGTTGTATTCCTGTTCGATCCCGAACAGCGACTCTTGATCGGCGAACTTCTCGGCGACCGGGACGAGCTTGGCCCGCATGTTGGTGACGTGGGGCTCCATGCTCGTATAGAGCACGTCACACATCACGAGCTTGTGGTCGCCGCCGCGGATCGGGTCCGGGCACGAGAACACCGGCCGCAGCACGCAGTCCGACTTGTCGCCGGGAGCCTGGTTCGTGCTCGAACCGTCGAAGCCCCAGATCGGGAGGTCGCCGCCCTTGGCGATGACCTTGGTCTTGGACCGGAGTCGAGGGGTCGGCTCAGTGCCGTCGATCCAGATGTACTCGGCCTTATACGCCACGTGATGCTCCTGATCTTCGTGCGGTTACGACATGGGGATGGTCGTCGGCGGTCCGTCGGACCGATGCTCGTGGCCCGCGCCAGGTGGCGAGGACGAAGCGAGCTTTTCGGACCGGAGTTTCGGATCTATTGCCGAAATGTGAACGCTCTGTAACTACGGGCTCGGGGGCGGGCCCCAGGCGAAACGAGCCTAGGCGAGCGTTCCTACACTGTGCCGAGCCGGGCGTTTTCCTTGATCGGAGCATTCTGAATGGCACCTCAGCTCGAATACGTGCTGCGCACCGTGGAGGAACGCGGCGTCCGTTTCGTCCAGCTCTGGTTCACGGATGTGCTCGGCGCCTTGAAGGGCTTCGCCATCACTCCAGCCGAGCTCGAGGGTGCCCTCGAAGAAGGCATGACCTTCGACGGGTCGGCAATCGAGGGGTACTCCCGCGTCCAGGAATCCGACATGCTCGCCATGCCGGACCCGGCCACCTTCGAAATCGTCCCCTGGCGGGGCGACGACGCTCCCGTGGCCCGCATGTTCTGTGACATCCAGACCCTGAACGGGGAGCCGTTCGGCGGCGACCCTCGCAACGTGTTGCGCCGCAATCTCGATCGCGCCCACGAGCACGGCTACACGTTCTTCGTCGGCCCCGAGATCGAGTACTTCTATTTCCGCTCGGCCACCGAGCCCGAGCCGCTCGACACTGCCGGCTTCTTCGATCTCACCCACACCGACACCGCGAACGAGCTGCGCCGCCGCACGATCCTGACCCTCGAAGCGATGGGGATCCCGGTCGAGTACTCGTTCCACGAAAACGGTCCGAGCCAGCACGAGATCGACCTCCGCTACACCGATGCCCTCTCCATGGCGGACAACGTGATGACGTTCCGCATGGTGGTCAAGCGCGTTGCCAGCGAACTCGGTGTGCACGCCACCTTCATGCCGAAGCCGATCGCCGGCGCGTTCGGGTCCGGCCTGCACGCTCACCTCTCGCTCTTCGAGGGCGACGTCAACGCCTTCCATGACGCCGGTGATCCCCAAGGACTGTCGAAGGTCGGCAAGCACTTCGTGGCCGGCCTGTTGCGCCACGCGCCCGAGATCACCGCGATCACGAACCAGACCGACAACTCGTACAAGCGTCTGATCGCCGGCTACGAAGCGCCCACATACATCTCGTGGGCGCGCAACAACGAGTCTGCGCTGGTACGTGTCCCAGCGCCCAAGCGAGACAAGGAATCGAGTACCCGCATCGAGTTCCGCTCACCCGACCCGGCCTGCAATCCGTATCTCGCGTTCGCAGTGATGTTGGCCGCGGGGATGAAGGGCGTCGAGGAGGGGTACCCGTTGCCGGAGGAAGCGACCAACAACATCTTCGAGATGACCGCCAAAGCGCGCATCAAAGCGGGGATCGATCTGCTCCCGCAGTCCTTGGCCGAAGCGCTCGACGTGATGGAACGATCCGAGCTCGTCGTCGACGCCCTCGGCGCGCACGTCCACGACTACTTCATCCGCAACAAGCGGCGTGAGTGGAACGCGTACAAAGAACAGGTCACCCCGTGGGAGCTCGACCGCTACCTCGGCTCCCTCTGAGATGGAACCGATCCTCGTCTTTCCGGATCCGCCCCCGGCGATGCTCGCCCAGACCCTCGACCTCGGCGGATACGCGTGGAAGGCCGTCGGCAATGCGGCGATCGCCACCGCCGACGAACCCACCGACGGGTGGGCCGGCGCGATCATCGTCACCGACGAAGACCCGGAGGGCGCGTTGTCACTGTGTCGTTCGCTGCGCAAACGCGACGCCGTCCTCGAGCCGCTGTTGATGTTGGTCAGCGGCTCCCAGCTCGGAGAACTCGGCGAGCGGGAAGACCTCTTCGACGACTTCTGTCTGCTGCCGTTCCATCCTCAAGAACTCGAGGCCCGGCTCCGTCACCTCCTGTACCGGACTGGGCAAGGATCGACTCCCGAACTCGTGGAGTACGGCGACTTGGCGCTCAACCTCGAGACCTACCAAGCGGCGCTCTCCGGGAAACCGCTCGACCTCACGTACATGGAGTACGAGCTGCTCAAGTTCTTCGCCACGCATCCGGCGAAGGTGTTCACTCGGGAACAACTGCTCTCACGCGTCTGGGGGTACGAGTACTACGGAGGCGCGCGCACCGTCGACGTCCACGTTCGCCGCTTACGCGCCAAGCTCGGCGAGGAACACGCCAACCTGATCCAGACCGTGCGTTCCGTCGGCTACCGCTTCGGCCAGACCCGCGCGCTGTAACGCCCTAGGCGGGTTGGCCTTCGTTCCGTACGTCGGCGTCTTCGGCGGTCGTCCAGCCAATGAGTGCACTCCAGGCCGCACCGGCACCCATGATGGCGACGGGGCCGAGCAGGACCATAACGAGGACGATGATCAGGATGCCGAGCACGACGCGACTGTAGAGCGCGCGGACTCAGGCACCCGGCAGGTAGACCCAGGCTTCGATCTCGACCTTGGCGCCGACGGGTAAGGCGGCCACCTGCACCGTCGATCGGGCCGGTCGATGATCACCGAACGCCGCGGCGTAGACCTCGTTCACGGCGGCGAAGTCACCCAGATCGGTGACGAAGACCGTCGTCTTGGCGACGTCGGTGAGCTCGGCGCCGCAATCGGTGAGGACGGCGACGATGTTGTCGAGCACCCGCTGCGCCTGCGCGCTGGCATCTCCGGGCACGAGCGTGCCGGTCGCCGGATCGAGGGGCACTTGACCGGCCAGAACGATCCAGTCACCCGCGCGGACCGCCGGGGAGTAGGGACCGGCGACGGCCGGCGCGCTGGGAGTAGAGAGTGGGTGAACGGTCACCGGCGCAGCATACGAGCGGCGCGAGTGTCCTTGGCCGGGAACGCTTCGGGCCTCAATCCGTCTGCAGTCGTCACCGCGTTCCACGCGGCCGCGGCGACGGCGGCAAACGTCGCGTCGGACGCGCCGGCGCGCGCCGGTTCGCCGTCGTCCGAGGACACGACCTCGACCGTCACCGGCGGCATCGCCTTGGGTCGGATGATTCCGAAGGATCGAATCGTGAGGTCCAACACCTCACCGCGCTCGGGATCGACCGTCAGGCCTTCGGTCAGCACCCAACCGAGGGCCATGTGCACCGCGCCGATCACGTACGAACGCAGCACGATCTCGTCCAGCGGATCGCCGGCATCGACGCGGACGTGAACGGACTCGACCGCACCCGAGTCGGCGTTGATGTCGACGCGTGCGCCGGCCACCGCGCCGCTCACCGACATCGCCACCGTGTCGAGAAGGACCGCGGCCGTGCGCGGGTCGTGTGCCAGCAGGACCTGGCGATCCCAGCCGGCCGCCTCGATCGCGCCCTCGACGAGCACGGTCTGCTCGGCCAGCCCGACGGCGCGCAACGCGCTCGACACCGGGGGACCGTTGACCGACTCGTGGTTCCACTGCACGTCGAGTTCCACGGCGTAGGGCGTTGGCACCGCCGGGAACGCGTCCGCCGCGACACCACGAAGGACGATCCGGCCGTCGTGCGCGACGGCAGTCGCCGCGATCGGGGGCCGCTTCGGCCCGAGCCGCACGACGTCCTCGCGGGCGAACACGGTTCGGACCGTGCGGCCGAACGCGTCCGCGAGTTCTCGTGCGGCGGCCGGTGCCACGGACGCCGCTTTGCCGCCGAACGCGCCACCGTTGGCAAGGGTCGCGGCCGGTACGCAGGCGGGTGCGCACCAACTCGCGTCCGGCTCGAGGTAGGCGGGTTCGACCCACCCCGTCACCAGGCGCACGCCACCGGCTGGCAACGCCGGGAGCGGCAATGGTGGTTCGTCGGCCACGGTCGTGCGCCGGCCCTGCACCTTGCCCGCCGCGGTCCGGGCCGCCGCCAGCGACTCACCGACCACCCACGCGATGCCACCGGCCGACACTGTGTCCGCCGGACTTCCGGGCGGACACGGGACGGCCACCAGTGCGTCACGGGGGGCGGTGTCATCGGCGAAACCGGCGTCACCCAGTGGCGCCCGACGGCCGACGAACTGCGCCACGCC